>DATFAJ010000586.1:0-4795 GCA_035254745.1 Candidatus Methylomirabilota bacterium
GTCACCGTGTTCGCGCTGCCTCCCGATCTGCCGATCTACGTGGACGAGGGGTTGATGGGATTGCCCTGGATCATCCTCGGTGGGGGCAGCCGCTCGCTCAAGGTGAAGATCTCGCCCGACGTGTTCCGCGCGATGCCCGGCGCCACCGTGGTCCCGGGCCTCGTCACCGCGGCCGGGGCCGAATGACCGCCGATCTCGAGGGCCCGCAGGACGCCACCCCGGCCACCCGCGCGCATCAGCGCGCGGTGCTCGACGCGCTTCCCTTCACCGACACCCAGGACTTCGAGGACGCCGCGCGGGGCTTCGTGGCCACCCTGCCCGAGGTCCTGATCCGCAACGCTCAGGGCCGGGTGGTGTGGAGCCTGCGGGATTACGCGTTCCTCGCCGCGGCGGAGCCGCCGCCCACCGTGAACCCCAGCCTCTGGCGGCAGGCGCGGCTGAACATGCACCACGGCCTGTTTCAGGTCACCGAGCGTATCTACCAGATCCGCGGCTTCGATCTCTCGAACATGACGCTCATCGAGGGCGAGCGCGGCCTGATCGTCGTCGACCCGCTGATCTCGGCCGAGGTGGCGCGCGCCGGCCTCGAGCTCTACCGCGCCCACCGCGGGGCCCGGCCGGTGACCGCGGTGATCTACACCCACAGCCACACCGACCACTACGGCGGGGTGCGCGGGGTCGCGGACGAAGCGCGGGTCGCCGCGGGAGAGGTCGAGATCATCGCCCCGGACCGATTCATGGAGGAGGTCGTGTCGGAGGCGGTGCTCGCCGGCACCGTCATGGTGCGGCGCGGACAGTTCCAGTTCGGCGCGACCCTGCCCAAGGGCCCGCGCGGCCAGGTGGACGCCGGGCTCGGCAAGGTGACCTCGCGCGGCACGGTCACCCTGATCCCGCCGACGCGCATCGTGGCCGAGCCGATCGAGGTCCACCGGATCGACGGCGTGGAGATCGTCTTCCAGCTGGCCCCCGAGACCGAGGCCCCCGCCGAGATGCACATGTTCTACCCCGCACTCCGGGCGCTCAACCTCGCCGAGAACGCGACCCACAACCTCCACAACATCTATCCGATCCGCGGCGCGCAGGCCCGCGACGCCAACGCGTGGGCCAAGTACCTCGACGAGGCGCGGGACCGCTTCGGGCGCGGCGCCGACGTGGCCTTCGCCCAGCACCACTGGCCGGTGTGGGGCACCGCGCGGATCCTCGACTACCTGGGCGCGCAGCGCGACCTCTACAAGTACCTGCACGACCAGACCGTGCGGCTCATGAACCACGGCTACAAGGCGGCGGAGATCGCGGAGCGCCTCACCTTGCCCCGCGGCCTGCAGTCGACGTGGCACGTGCGCGGCTACTACGGCACGCTCTCCCACAACGCCAAGAGCGTCTACCAGCGCTACCTGGGCTGGTACGACGCCAACCCCGCGAGCCTGAACCCGCTGCCCCCGGTCGAGCGCGGGCGCAAGTACGTCGAGTACATGGGCGGGGCCGCCGCGGCGATCGCGCGGGCGCGCGAGGACCTCGCCCGCGGCGAGTACCGCTTCGTGGCCGAGGCGATGAGCCACGTGGTGTTCGCCGACCCCGCCAACGCGGAGGCGCGCCGCCTCGGCGCCGCCGCGCTCGAGCAGCTCGGCTACGCCGCGGAGTCGGCGACCTGGCGCAATGCCTACCTCCTGGGGGCCCTCGAGCTCCGCCAGGGCCGGCCGGACACCACGGCCCGGGCCCCGGTGAGCCCCGACCTCGTCCGCGCCATGAGCCTCGATCTCTTCTTCGACTACCTGGCGGTGCGCCTCAACGGCGAGAAGGCGGAGGGCCAGGGCTTCGTCCTGAACTGGATCTTCCCCGATGACGATCATCGGACGGAGGGCCGGCGCTACGTGCTGACCCTGCAGAACTGCGCCCTGACCTACCTAGCCGAGCGCCAGAGCGACCGCCCCGACGCGACGGTGACCCTCGCGCGCCCGGTGTTGGACCGGCTCGTGCTGCGCGAGCTCACGATCGAGGAGGCGATCGATCAGGGCCTCGTGGCCATCGAGGGCGACCGGGCCGCGGTCGCCCGGCTCTTCGGCCTCCTCGACGACTTCGCGCTGATGTTCGACGTGATCGAGCCGAGGCGCTGAGGCGCGCGCTACTCGCGCAGGGCGCCCGCGAGCAGCCCGCGCACGAGGTAGCGCTGGAAGGCGACCACGATCAGGATGGGCGGCAGGCTCGCCAGCAGCGAGGCGGCCGCGATGTCGCCCCACGGCACCTCGAAGACGCCGGGAAAGAGCGCCAGCGCCACCGGCACCGTGCGGCTCGCCTCGGTGGCGGTGAAGGTGTAGGCGAAGAGGAACTCGTTCCAGGAGAAGAGGAACGCCAGCAGCGCGGCCGAGGCCATGCCCGGCGCCACGAGCGGGAGCACCACGAAGCGCAGCGCGGCGAGCCGGCCCGCCCCGTCGACCGCGGCCGCCTCCTCGAGGGCGCGCGGGATCTCCCGGATGAACCCGGCCAGCAGCCAGATGACCAGCGGCAGCGCGAACGAGGCGTTGGCGAGGATGAGGGCGAGCCAGGTGTCGCGGAGGCCGAGCGCCCGAATCAGCAGATAGAGCGGGCTCACGGTGGCGATCTGCGGAAACGCGGTCGCCGCGATCATGCCGAGCAGGATCACCCCCCGGCCGGGCACCGGCAGGCGCGCGAGCGCGTAACCGGCGAGCGCGCCGAGCCCCACCGCGAGCGCGGTGCTCGAGAGCGCGATCCCCAGGCTGTTCAGCAGCGCGCGCGGCATCAGGCTCTGCCGCAGCACCGCGTCGTAGTGCACCGCGGTGAGGCGGCTCGGCACGAGGTGGCTGAGCGGTAGCAGCTCCGCGTCCGGCCGCACCGAGGTCAGCGCCTGCCAGAAGAAGGGCATCGCGTAGAGGATCAGCGCGGCCAGCACCAGCCCGTCGCGGAGCCGGCCGGTCCTCACGCGGCGGCCTCCTGCCGGTAGATCAGTCGGAGATAGGCGACCGCCACCACCATCACGAGCGCGAACACCACCACCCCGATCGCGGAGCCGAAGCCGACCTGCAGGGTCTGGAAGAGCGCGCGGTAGGCGTACACCGTGAGCGTCTCGGTGGTCCCGGCCGGGCCGCCGCCGGTCAGCACGAACATCAGGTCGAAGGCCCGGAGCGCGTCGAGGGTCCGGAAGAGGAGCGCGACCAGGAGGATCGGCCGCACCAGCGGCCAGGTGATGCGGGCGAAGGCCTGCACCCCCGCCGCGCCGTCCACCTCGGCGGCCTCGTACAGCTCGGCCGGGATCGTGAGCAGGCGCGCGTAGCAGAGCAGCGCCACGAACGGGGTCGTGCGCCAGACGTCGGCCGCGATCAGCGAGGGCAGGGCCAGGGCCGGGTCGCCGAGCCAGTTCACCGGGCGGCCGCCCAGCAGGAAGTTCACGAGGCCGCCCGCGGGATGGTAGAGCCACTCGAACATCTTGGCGGTCACCACCGAGGGCAGCGCCCACGCGAGCAACAGCAGCGCCACCGCGGCGCGTCGGCCCCGCCGCTGGCCCCGCAGGCCGAGGGCCATGCCGAGCCCGAGCCCGCACTCGATGGCGACCGAGGCCAGCGTGAACGCGGCGGTGACGCCCGCCGCGCTCCAGAACCGCGGGTCCACCGCCAGGAACGCGTAGTGGGCGAGGCCGGCCCAGCGCGAGATCGAGAAGACCGGGATCCGGTACTGCAGCGAGAGCCAGATCACCCAGATCGCGGGATAGACGGTGAGGCCGCCCAGCAGCGCGAGCGCGGGGGCGACCAGGAGCCAGCCGAGGCGCCGGTCGCTCATCGCGTGAGCGCCTGCTGGAGGTGCTCGACCTGGGCCGCGCCGTCGCGGATCGCGCGCTCGGGCGACTTGCGCCCCACGAGCACCGCCGAGAACTCGGGCTGGAGCGTGGTGGACAGCATCAGGTAGTAGGGCGTCACCGGGCGCGGATGGCCCGCGCGGATCAGGGGCAGCAGCGCGGGCAGCGTCGGATCGCGCGCGATCAGGCCCGGGTCCGCGAACAGCGCGGGACGCGAGGGGCGGAGCGCCGCGCCCTCGGTCATCGCCCGCTGGGCCGCCTCCCCGGTGAGGAACCGCACCAGCTCGACGGCCAGGGCCGGATGGCGGGTGCGCGCGCTCACCGCGAGGTGCGCGCCGCCGGTGGAGGCGGCCCCCACCGTCCCGTGCGGCAGGCTCGGTAGCGGCGCCACCCCGACGCGGCCGCGCACGCGCGAATCCGGCAGCTCGAAGAGATCGAGCGCGTAGGGCCAGCTCCGCAGGAAGATGGCCCGGCCGTCCCCGAACGGGCGACGGGTCAGCTCCTCGTCGCCCGCGGTGACCCAGGCCGGGCTCACCCCGCTCACGATCAGGTCACGCAGGAAGGCGAGCGACTCGCGCGCCCGCTCCGGCTCGGGGAACGGCCGCCCGGTCTCGTCGAGGAGGCGCGTGCCGTTGGCCCAGAGCGCCTCCAGCACGTTGACCATGCCGCCCTCGTACTGCTTGCCCTGCCAGAGGTATCCGTCCAGGCGCCGGTCGCGCTCTCCGGCCTGGATGAGGCGGACCTGGCGGATCAGCTCGGCGTAGGTCCGGGGCGGCGCGAGCCCGTACTTGGCGAGGAGATCCTTGCGATAGTAGAGCAGGCCGACGTTCATGAACCAGGGCAGCGCCCACAGCCGGCCGTCCTGCACCGCGGGCTCGATCGCGGAGGCGAAGTGCGCGGCGCGCTCGCTCGCCGGCACGAACGGGGTCAGGTCGTGGATCCAGCCGGCGCGCGCGAACTCGGGCACCCAGATGACGTCGAGCATCA
>DATFAJ010000587.1:0-5723 GCA_035254745.1 Candidatus Methylomirabilota bacterium
GACACCGACCGCCTGAACGCCCGGAGCGGATCCAATCTCCTGTCGGCCGAAGAGGGGCTCGTGAGCCAGTGGGGCGAGGACCCGCCCGAGCGGTTCATCCGACACGTGACGATGTAGCCGAGCCGCTGGCTCGCCTGCGGCGGATCTGCCGGGCCCTGCCCGGGACCAGCGAGAAGGTCTCGCACGGCGAGCCCACGTTCTGGGTGGGGGGGCGCATGTTCGCCCAGCTCGACACGGTCGCCCGAGCTGGAAGAAGGCCGAGCGGGCCGTGCGGGAGGCCTACACCTTCATCGCCACGCCCCGCTAGGACCAGACCTCCTTCGGAAACGGCAGCCCCTCCAGATCCGCGTCGGTGAGCGGAGCGTTCTTCGCCACGCGCATCTCGTCGAGGAACCAGTAGATCTGCCGCAGGTGCTGGGCGGTGTGCCACGTCGTGCGCTCCATGAACTCGGGCGCCGACTGGGGGCCGTAGTAGGTGCTGACCTCGCCGTCGCACCAGCCGGGGCGGGCGAAGTAGGCCCGGAGGCGCTGGCGCACCCCCTCGCCGTAGCGCGCCACCGCCTCGCCGTCGGCCATCTCGCGGGGCGCGTTCTCCTCGAACCAGGTCCCGTCGAGATGCCCCTGCTCGCGGGTGTCCGCGAACGAGGCGGCCACCCGGAAGACGTGGAACCCGAGCTGGCGCACGGTGCGATCGCGCCCCGGGTACTTCATGCCGAGATGCTCGCGCGGCACCTGCCGGATCGCCCGCTGGGTGGCGGCGAGCACCATGTCCATGCGCTCGGCCAGCTCGGGCGGGGTCAGCTTCTTGGGCGCGCGGTAGCGCACGCCGACCAGCTCCGCGAGGGCCTGCGGGTTCCAGCCGTGCACGATGCGCTCGCCCACGATGGTCGCGGGGACCCGCTGCACCCCGAAGGCGGTCAGATCGGCGCGCCGCTCCGGCTGGGCCTCGACGTCGAAGCCCTCGAACGCCACTCCCCATGACGAAAGCAACTCTTTCGTCTTGGCGCAGGAGCTTCAGCCCTGGCGGTAGTAGACTCGGGCGCTTACAGAGCGGTCATCTGCAGCCATTCTTGTCTCCTCGTGGGCTCGGTCATCCTTCGGCTTCTCAATATACCGCGAGAGGGGGGCTTGCCGGCGACGTCGCACGACTGGATAGAGAGCCAGCCCTCGTCAGCCTCGTTTAGGGTCCGCCCGCGCCGACCGCGCAGATGTCCTGGCCTCGCAGGTACACCCCTCCGCGGGCCTGACATTGCTGCTCGGCCGCCTGCTGCCCCGCACTCGAGCGAGTGCAGGTCCCTGCCGCATACGTGCCACCGGCGGACGTGCAGATCTCGAGCCCACCGGCGGAGCAGGCGCCAAGAGAGAGCAAGACGGCGAGCGCGAGAGGGACAGGACTTACCGGTCGCATCAGGGCGGCGGTCGCCCTCCGAGTACGCTGCCGCATACGCTATGTCTCCAGCCTCCAGACCGCGTTGACAGGAGCGGGTGACCGACACTTCGAGCCGGTGCTTCGTCGACCGCGGGTGTAATCTGTTAAACGCCGAAAGGCACACCGTGCGCTACGTCTGGATCGGACTCTTGCTCCTTCTATCCGGTTGCGCGAGCTACACGCCGCAGCCGCCACTCACTCACGGACGGGCGACTCCGCGCAGCGTCACGATCGACACCTGTGGCGATGGGGGCGCGTAGCCATCCCTCATCTCCGCTGGCAGAAGCCACCCACCAGGTCGTCCCGGTACCACCGGAAGCCGTTGCGCTCGCAGATGGCTTTGAGCTCGTCCTGGGTGTAGGTCGGCGGGATGGGTGCGGTGGTCGTGCAACCGACCAGGCACGCCACCGTGCCTGCGCTGAGTATTGCCGCCCGGGCCCACGCTAGCGTTCGGATGATTCTGCCCTCCGATGCGGAATGGTACACCCGGGACCGGCCACCTCTGGATGTGGCCTGGCCGAGCGTACGGGAGGTGACTATGCGCCATGCCTGGATCGCACTACTGCTGTTGTTCGCCGGTTGCGCCGGCTACCTGCCGGCGGCCCCAAGCCACCCCGCTCCGTCGACCTTCGACTGAGGGGACGGAGCGTAGCGAGCCGGCGGCTCGCGATCCATACGGGCAGGGCGGCTGGTCGAAGGGGGCCCAGCGCATGAATCGGTGGGAGCACCGTCAAACTCGATAGAAGGACGCAGCATCGAGGAGGTGCTTCCATGATTCGTAAGCTGGTTCTGGGCATGACGATTCTCGCGCTCGCGGCGCTGCCGCTGCCGGCCTGGGCAGCGCGCGAGGGCGGACACGATGGCAGGCATGAGGCTCGCGGTAGCCACGAGCAGTTCCATGGTCACGAGCGGTTCGCGCATCGGCCGTCCGTCGGGTTCGGGTTCTATCCGTTCCCGTACTACGCCTATGCGTCGCCCGCCTGCGCCTGGCAGCCCGGGTACTCGGTAAATCAACCCTATGTGGACGCGTGGGGCCGGTACACCTACGTGCAGCAGTGGGTGCCGGGGCAATGGATCTGCCCCTAGCGCCGTCTGATCCTCCAAGGAGGTGCGCGCGATGCGCTATCTGAGGATCCTGTTGCTGCTGCTGACGGTCACGATCGGAGCTCAAGCCTGCATCTTCGTGCCGGTCGGCGGGGGTGGCGGCCATCGTCACCATCGCGACTGGCACTAGACGAACGACAGGCTAGCCGCACATCGCCCGAAGGGGCGGAGCCACCTGGCCGCCCCTTCGGGCTCTCACCCTGAGGCTGCCGGCGCGCGTCTCGCCGGACCAACCGGATGGTGGGCCGCTCACTCCACCGGCCCGATGCCGCGGCGGCGGAAGATCCGCTTGAGGATCGGCGCGTGACGCTCCCGGTAGAGGTTGCGGTCCGCGTCGAGAATGGCCCGCGCCCCGCGCGCGAAGGTGGTGAAGCCGTCGAGCTGGAAGTGACTCTCGACGATGATGCGATCCGCCGCGGGGCGCCCGATGGCCTTCCAGATGTCCCACAGGGTGGCGGACCAGATCTGGCCGTTGTCGTGCTCGTCCGCGCGCGGGCCGTGGTCGAAGCTCTCGTACGTCAGCGTCGAGTCGAGCCGCCGGACGCAGGGGGGCGTGCCCTCGCCCTGGGCGCCGTCCCAGGTCATGACCGCGTCGCGATAGGCGGGCGGCTTCTTCCCGGCGAAGAAGCTGGCCGCGAAGTAGTCGCCGAATCCTTCGCCCATCGCGGCCGCCTCCGGCGATTGGCCGAAGTCGGGGCAGATCGCGTCCTGGAGCGCGTGCCCGAACTCGTGGAGCACGGTCTCGCCGTCCTCCGCGTCGTCCACGCCGCCGGTGCCGAAGGTCAGGGTTCGCTCGCCCGGGCTGTACCAGGAGTTGTCGTCGCGCGTGCCGCGCGCGTTCACGTCGAGGGGCCGCGCGAACAAGCGGCGCGACCCGCGGTAGCCCAGCCGCTCGAGGTACGTGATGGCCTCGTTGACGTGGTAGTAGGCCGAGACCTCCTCGAAGCCGGCGCGGAAGCTCGGCAGCGAGAAGTCGAGCCCCGCGCGCACCAGGCGCGGCTTCGTGAGCCGCGTGGTCACTCGCCGTCCGTCCAGGCGGAGGTTGCCGCGCAGGCCGGTGAGCGTCACCGCGGCGTAGGCGGCCGCGGGTGGGCGCCGCATCCGGTCGGCCCCGTCGAGCGGCTCGAAGCCGCGCGCCCGCGCCATGGGATTGGGCAGGAACACCGTGGCGCGTCCGGTGGCCTCGGCCAGGTTGTCGTAGCGGCTGATGACGCTCCCGGTGACCGCGTGCACGTACGTGATGATCTCCGCGCGGGGCCGGGTGCGGTGGATGCGCACGCGCCACGCGGGATGCAGCAGCCGCCGGGCCGGATACCAGAGGAGCTCCGGCTTGCCCACCATCCACGCGCGCCCGGTGCCGCGCCCTCCTCCCGCCAGCGCGGCCCGCACCGCCCTCGCGCTCGTGATGCGGGGCTCCTCGGCGTGCTTCAGCACGTCCTCCGGCACGGCCCGGCTCTTGACCAGGTACACCCGGCGGTCCCGGCCGACGTGCACGGTGACGTAGGCGCGGTGGATCCGGCGCCGGCGCCACCGCTGCTGGAGGATGACGTGGTCGGCGCCCCGGCCGTGGATCACGCGGCGCACGTCGAGCCGATCGAGCGCGGAGGTGATACCGAGGATCTCGTGGTTGGCTTCGAGGAACGCCCGCGCGATCGCCCGCGGCGAGCCCTCGCCGCGGGCGCTGCGAAAGCCCCAGAGCTCCTTCGGGGTGCGGTAGTACTTGCCGGGGATGCTCTTGAACGACTTCGCGGTGAGCTTTCTCATGAGGGCCCCCACCCAGGGCATTTTCCCCGGAAGCGTGCCGAGCGCCCCCGTCGTCGTACCTGGACGGGGTACGGGGACACATCGAGCAGGCACCTCACGAGCGGGCTCGCCTTCTGACCGCGGCGAGCGTCAGGAGCGGGCGAGCCCGAACGCGTCGGCGTAGCGTCGCCAGGCGTCGAGGTGGCTGCCGTACTTGCGATGCCCGGCGGTGTGCTTGGCCGAGGCGAGCAGCAGCCGGTCCCGATCGGCCGCGGTGCTGTGGCCGTAGTCGTCGAGCAGGCAGATCCCGAGCTCCTGGTTGTGCGGGTCGTTGCCGGCCTTGGCCGCCCCGACCGCGAGGGTCTGCACCAGCGCGGCGCGGTCGGCGCCGGAGCGCAGGTAGGCCGCGGTCCAGTCCATGGCCTCGAAGGGGCGCAGGCCGTCGAGGGCCACGTCGAGCCGCTCCAGCAGCTGCGCGGCGGTCAGCGCGTCGGAGCCCTTGGGCGGGGCGACCTTCACCGCGTGATTGTCGGGGGTGTGCTTCTGGTGGTGCGCCGCGCGGTTGACGAAGGCGGCGGCCACGAACAGGAGCTTGAGCCGGTGCGGGTGCGCGAAGGCGTCGAAGAACCAGCGGACGGTGTTGCAGTACTCGTAGCTGTGCTGCGGCATCGAGTACGCGTTGGGGTCGCCGGTCTCCATGATGAGCTGGGCCGACGCGAGCTGCACGGTGTCGATGATCTGGCGCAGGCCCCGGCCGCTCTTGAGCAGGGCCACGATCAGGTCGATGTAGCCCGGCTCCTGGCCGCTCAGCAGCGCGTCCTGGAGCGCGAGGGACTCCACCGGGGTGAGCGCGCCGTCGTTCTCCCAGAGCTCCCGGTCGCGGTTGTCGAGGAAGTTCTGCACGACCAGGCAGCCCATCTCGTAGGTCGAGTACCAGCGCGGACCCACCGCGAGGTCGGGGACGCCCGCGTAGAGGATGTGATGCGCGTTCTCCCAGCCGACCGCGCGGGCCAGCTCGACGGTGGCGCGCGCGCGGTAGGACTTGTGGCCGGTGGTGTAGGACCGGTTGTAGAGGACGCGGTCCTGCACGTCGATGAGCCCGGCGAACACGAGCTGGGCCAGCAGCGGGGTGCGCTTGGCCGGATCGGCCGCCGCCTCCTCCCACAGGCCGAGGAAGATCCGGTAGGCGTTGATCACCTCGCCGCGCTGCACGAGGGTGAGCCACGTGTTGAGCTTCTCCGGCCACGTGCCCTCGATGACGAGCGGCGCCTGGTCGGGCCAGTGCACCTCGGGCAGGGGCGGCTTGCCCTCGAACTTGATCTCGTAGAGCCGGACGTAGTGGCCGGGCATCTTGCCGATGAGCTGGTTCCACGGGTCGAGGCCGGTCGGCATGTACCAGATGGTCTGCGCGAAGGGCAGGTACCGGAGCTCGGGCGGCATCAGCGGC
>DATFAJ010000588.1:0-2899 GCA_035254745.1 Candidatus Methylomirabilota bacterium
CGGAGCCGGCGATCCGGAGACGACCCCCCTCGTGCTGCGCGGGCTGGTCGGGCTGGCGGCGGACGACGGCCGGTGGGCAGAGGTTCGCACCCTGTCGACCAAGCTGATCGACGGATACCAGTCCTATCCCGGCATGCCGGACCTCCTGGCCCGCGTGGCCGCCCGGGCCGTGTCCGACCGCCAGTGGCCGGTCGCGCGAGATCTCTTCGTGCTGCGGGCCCGCTACCGCGACGCGCCGCTCGACCCGAAGGCCCGCATCGAGTTTGCCGAGGTGCTGTTCCATACCGGCGCCCTCGAGGCGGCTCGCGCCGAGCTCGGCCGGATCGGCGAGAGCGCGGGCGGCCCGGAGCAGACGCCGCACGTGCTGTTCCTGATGGCGGAGGTGACCGAGGCCCTCGGCCATCCACAGGACGCCCTGGCCCTCTACGAGCGCCTCAGCCGGGACTATCCCGGCACGGAGCGGGCCTCGGAGAGCGTGCTGCCGCGCGCTCGCCTGCTCCAGGCCATGGGCCGGGCGCGAGAGGCCCGCCCGCTGCTGGAGACCCTCGTGCACGGGACCGATGGCGAGACCTTCGCCGAGGCCGCCTTCCGCCTGGCCGAGATCTCGGCGGCGGGGGGCGAGCCGGCCGCCGCCGTGAGGTGGTACCTGACCGCGGCCTCTGCGGGAGCGGCCTCGACGTGGGGACCGCGCGCGCTGCTCGGGGCCGTGCAGTGCCTGACCGGCAGCGGCGACCGGACGTTCGCAGAGGCGATCTATCGCCGACTCCTGGCATCGGACGCCGTCGACCCGGAGCTGCTCGCCCATGCCCGGAAGGCCATCCAGTCGGTAGGAGACAGGCCGGACCACGGTCGTTGAAGCGGAGGGATGTCTCATGAAGGTTCTGGCATCGCGTGTCGTGCTGCCCGCGCTCCTCATGCTCGTGGCGGGCTGCGCGGCCACCACCCCGGATCGGGCCGTGTCGTCGGGATCCGCGCCGGATCGGGAGATCGACCAGCGGGTGGCGCAGGTGGAAGGCCGCGTGGAAGAGATGAGCCAGCGGCTGGAGACGGTTGGCGGCCAGGTGCGGAGCCTCGAGAGCGGGGTGGCTCGCGCCCAGGACACCGCGGACGTCGCCGGCCAGAAGGCGGCCGGGGTGGACAGCCGGCTGACCCGCCTGTGGGCGAACCGCTTCAACCAGAAGGCGGCCAGCAGTCTCGAGGTCTTCTTCGGGCCCGATAGCAGCGATCTGAACGACGTGGCCCAGACCGCTCTGGCCGGGGTGGCCAGGGACATGGAGGAGAACCCGTCGCTGACCGTCGAGCTGGGCGGCTACACGGATCGGCACGGCGCGCTCGACTACAACTATGGCCTCAGCCAGCGACGGGTGAACGCGGTTCGCCGGTTCCTGATGGACAAGGGCATCCAGCTCGGGCGAATCCAGTCCGCCAGCCTCGGACCGGCGACGGAGGCGATCTCGGACGCCAAGAAGCGCCGGGTGACCATCCGGCTGATGGTGGATCCGGAGTAGCGCGCCGTCGACCGGCCGGACTGCCGGCGCCATTCGCGCAGCTCGTCAGGGAGCCGCTGTCGATGGCCCGGCGCAGCACGGTTGGTCGCCTCTACATCACGCGCATCCGCCCGGCCCAGGACCCGGTCGACGCGACGTACCTGCTGACGTTCGGGTCCCCCGGAAGCCGGGACATCGCCCTGAGCCTGGGCAGCGTTCGCGGGCTCGACGGCCTCACCGGGATCCTCCGCGCCGGGCGTGTTCCCACCGGCGAGATCGAGAAGGCCTGGCGGGTGCTGGCGGTGGAGACCACGCACCAGGTTCCGAACGTCGCGCTGACCCGCGCCCTGATGCGCCGGCTGGGCCTGTAGCCGGGGCCGGGGAGCGCTATCGCCGCGGGTCCGGCTCCTCTCGCAGGAACGCGAGCCCGCTGATGGCCAGGTACAGCACCGCGATCTCGAGCACGAGCACGAACGCGGCGAGGTGCGAGAAGCTCCAGATCACCGTGATGAAGCCGACGCCGCTGCACGCGACCCCGAGCGCGATGACCGTGTTCCGTACGAGACGACTGGCCAGCTCGGGCCCCGCCCAGTCGCTGGAGTCGATGTAGAGCCACGCTCCCAGCGCGGGCAGGGAGACGGCCAGCAGGCCGACGGCGACCGCCGATCCGGTGATCGACGGCGCGGAGGCGATCACGGCCAGCAGCGCGGCCGCGGTGAAGGCGAGGTAGCCGGCGATCGCCGGGATGAAGTTGAGCTCACGCGCTGGCGCCCACATGTTGGCCTCCGTGAAGCCCCACCGCCGGGACGACCGCGAAGCCGTGAATGCGCAGGCTGCGGGCGACCCAGGGGTGGTTGCGCGCGCCGTTGGCGCGCCGGTCGAAGATCACCCGGGTATGGCGGTCCGCCGCGAGCACCCGGCGGAGCTTCGCGTGGATCTCGTCCTCGTCACGGGCCACGATCACGAGCCAGCCCTGCGGCCGGCGACGCCGGGCCTTCCGGGCGGGAAGCCGCGCCGCGCTCGGAGCAGACGCGACGATCCATCCTGCCGGCACGCTATCCAGGGGTATCAACGTTTCTGTCCCTCCCGGCGGGATTCGCACGATCGGCGCGCGCTGAGCGGCGAGCCACTCACGGACCCGGCTCCTGCGTCGTCCGGCGGAGGCAAGCCATATGCCAGGCGGCACGGCGACGCGTGCGTCCGACCGGGGCGGATGCGCCTCGATCCTTTCCAGATATTTGTGCCCGCACTTGGACGCCGCACGCCGGGAGAGGGCTGCCTGAGGCCGAGCGGGCGGGAAGGACTGACCGTGTAAAAGATTCCACCCCCGAGGCCGACGGCGAGTAACCCGGAGCCGGCGACGGGGCCCGGGGGCCGCTTGACCGGCCCTCCGCCGGTCGGCTACGCTCCGG
>DATFAJ010000589.1:0-2996 GCA_035254745.1 Candidatus Methylomirabilota bacterium
CGCGCTGGACATCGCGCCCACCATGATCGAGCTGGCCGGCGGCACGCCGGGCGCGCACGTCCAGGGCCGCTCGCTCGTGCCGCTGCTCGGCGGCCAGCGCCCGCCGGACTGGCGCACCTCGTTCCTCGTCGAGTACTGGAGCGAGAACGCGATGCCGTGGCTGGTGGGGATGACCTACAAGGCGGTGCGGACCGAGCGGGCCAAGCTGATCCACTGGGTCAACCGCGACGGGGTGGACGAGCTCTACGACCTCGCCGCGGATCCCTACGAGCTCGCGAACCTCATCGACGACCCGGCCCGCGCGCGCGAGCGGGCCGACCTGCGGGACGAGCTCGCCCGGCTCGTGGTCGAGGCGCTCGGGCTCTGAGCCGTCAGCGGCCGCCCGCCCCGGCCGCCGGGCCCGGGTAGCTGACCGCCAGCCCGGCCGCCGCGTCGGACTGGATCCCGAAGGGCGGGATCGGGTAGCGAAGTCCGTTCTTGCTGAGGGCGGCCAGGCCCTCGATGACCTTGGGGAGGAAGCGCGGCGGGATCGCCATCAGCATCTCGTCGTCGGCCACCCCGCCGTAGCGGCGCTCCGCGTAGCAGGGGATGGTGAGCGCGGGCTCGCCGGTCTTGAGCGCCTTACCCCAGGAGTCGGCGCAGGCCGACTCGCCCACCGAGGTGAACGACATCTTCTTGTAGCCGATCCACTGCAGCCCGTTGATGAAGAAGATCATCTGGCCGGGGGTGCCGTAGATCAGGCAGATGTCGGGCGGCTCGAGGCGGCCGGAGGTGAGCGGGGCCACCGCCATCGCCTTGTAGCGCCCGTAGGGCACGCAGTCCATCGCGTGCTGGTGGAGGCTCGCGTCGTCCTGGGTCTTGAACCACACCCCGGCCATGCGCTTGCCGGAGAGCCACTCGTCGTCCTGCGGCGAGAGCCCGATGACCGCGCCGCACTGGGCTCCCACCAGGTCCGCCATCGTGATGCCCACCGTCCAGCCGAGCTGGCGGGCCTGGGCCACGATCTGGTCGGTGGTGTGCTTGGCCTTCGGACGGCGGATCTTGGGGATCGCCTCCATCTCCTCGACCGTCTCGAAGAGCTTCATGCCGATCGGGATCGAGCGGAGGCGCAGGTACTGGTTGAGGCCGTTCACGATCGCGTCCCAGTCGTACTTGTCGGTGGTCATGGCGTCCTCCGCCCCTCCCCCCTCTCCCCTCCGGGGAGAGGGCAGGGTGAGGGGCCTAGTCTCATCGGTCGAGCAACAGGTAGTAGAGGGCGGTCGCGTGCAGCTCGCCGTTCGCGCTCCGCGCGTAGCGGGGAATGACCCCCGCGCAGGTCCAGCCCATCGAGCGGTAGAGCGCCTCCGACGGATCGCCCTGGCGGGTGTCGAGCACGAGCGTGGATCGCCCCCCGCGGCGCGCGGCGGCCTGGGCCTCGAGCATCAGCGCGCGGCCGATCCCGCGCCGGCGCCCGCTCGTGTGGACCATCAGCTTGATCAGCTCGGCGCGATGGCTGCCGTTGGCCCGCCTCTCGAGGTCGAGCTGGACCGTTCCGACGATGCGGCCGGCGCTCGCGCCGTGCGCCTCGCGCGCGACCCACAGGAGTCGCCCCCCGCCCTTGACCGCGGCGGCCACGCCCTCCCAGTACTCGCGCGCGTCCTCCTCGGAGAGCGGGGGCAGGAAGCCCACCGAGCCGCCGTCGTCCACCACGTTGCGGAGCAGGGCCACGAGCGACGGCTGCTCCCGGCGCGCGCCGTCGGCGTCGAGCGCGTCGATCCGGATGTCAGGGCCGGCCATCGAGGGTCCTCCGGAGCTGGGCGAGATGGTTGTCGTCGTGGCCGGCGAGGCTCGCCACCCACTCGCCCACGGCCATGCGGCCGCGGGCCTGATGGATGCCGCCGCGCTGCCACTGCCGGGGAGAGAGCGCGTCGAGCACGGCGAGCACCTCGCCACGGCGGCGGCCGAAGGCCTCGAGCGCTCCGGTCGGGTCCTGGCGCGCGTACTGGCGGTCCTCCGCCCAGCGGTCCGGATCGAGCGGGTGGCCGACCGCGCCGCCGATGCCCCACCGGGCCAGGGCCTCGGGAGTGGCGCCGAGGGTGAGGATCGGCGGCTCGTCGACCGCGAGAATGGTCTGGAAGCGGAGCAGGAACAGCTCCTCGACGTCGCGCAGGTGGCACAGGATCTCGGTGGCCGACCAGCTATGCGCGTCGGGCCGGCGCGCGAGGGCCGCGCGGTCGCGCCCTTCCAGGAGACCGGTGATCTCGGCCGGCGTGCGGCGGAGACGATCAAGGCGGACGCCGACCGGCCGGGTAAGGTATTCGTCCATCGTGGGCATGGGTTCTGGCCGCGCGCGGTGCCGCCCGCTACGGCTTGAACTCCTGGTCGAGGATCTCGGTGATGAAGCGATCGAGCGAGACCGGGTAGAAGCGGACGTTGGGGGCGAGGATCACCCCGGTGTTGATGACCTCGCGCTGGCTGAGCTCGTCGAGGGCGCGCTCCACCTGGGCCTGCGGGTTGCGGTCCCAGCGCTGGATCCGGAGATCCTCGCTCTCGAGCGTCACCTGGTGGCGGTTCGAGTAGGCGAACGAGAAGACCCGGGCCACGAGGGCCTCGTCCATCAGCTCGTTCTCCTTGAAGAGATCGCCGTAGGTCTGCCCGGCGCGGCCCGGGGCCAGCACGAGACGCGGCGAGACCTTGATCTTGCCGCGGATCTCCACCGACGAGGCCGGCTGCGCCTCCTGCGGGCCCACCAGGATGTAGGGCAGGACGTGATAGCCCGCGATGATGCCGGCGACCGGCTTGCGCAGGATCTCGGTGGTCTCGAAGAGGTGCTTGAGGAACTCCGGATCGTGCTTCTCGCCGAACATGGCCGCCGGCCTAGCCGCGAAAGACCGAGACTTCCATGCAGTCGAACCCGAAGTCGTACTCGCGGCTCTCGTACCGCGGATCGTTGCGGACGTGGTCGAGGTAGGGCTTCACGTCGCGCCGGTACATGCCGGTGTTGTCGGCCACCACGA
>DATFAJ010000590.1:0-3087 GCA_035254745.1 Candidatus Methylomirabilota bacterium
CGTCGTCCTGGCCCCCGAGGGCATCCTCGGGCTGGTCCGGCGCCTGCGGAGCCGCTGACCCCCATGCCGGACGCGCTGCTCGAGGTGCAGGGCCTCACCAAGCGGTTCGGCGGCTTCATGGCCCTGAACGGGGTGACCATCGCCGTGAAGCCCGGCGAGCGGTTCGGCCTGATCGGGCCCAACGGCTCCGGCAAGACCACGCTGATCAACTGCGTGTCGGGCGCGCTCCCGGTGGACGCCGGGCGCATCCTCTTCGACGGCCGGGAGATCACCGGCCTGCCCGCCCACCGGCGGACCCGGCTCGGACTGGTGCGGAGCTTCCAGATCCCCAAGCCGTTCGGCAGCATGACCGTGCTGGAGAACCTCGACATCCCGCTCGAGTACGCCGCGCACGAGCGCGCCGACGCGGCGGACGCGGATGCGATGGAGATCCTGCGCGCCATCGGGCTCGAGTCGAAGGCCCACCTGCGGCCCGCCGGGCTCACCCAGATCGAGATGCGCAAGCTCGAGCTGGCCCGCGCGATGGCGGCGCGACCGAAGCTGCTCATCTCCGACGAGGCGATGGCCGGGCTCTCGCACGCGGAGGTGGACGACATCCTCGCCATCCTGTTCGGCCTGAGCGAGCGGGGCATCACGATCATCATGATCGAGCACATTATGCGGGCGGTGATGCGCTTCTCCCAGCGTATCGTGGTGCTCGACGCGGGTGAGCTGATCGCGGAGGGCACCCCGGACGAGGTCGTCCGCAACCCCGCGGTGGAGAAGGCCTACCTTGGCGAGTAGGATCGTGGTCGAGAACGTGGACGCCGGCTACGGCGCGGTGCGGGTGCTCCACGGGGTGTCGATCGAGGTGCGGGAAGGGGAGACGGTGGCCCTGCTCGGCACCAACGGCAACGGCAAGAGCACGCTGATCAAGTGCCTGATGGGCATGGTGACGCCCGAGGCCGGGGAGATCTTCCTCGAGACCGACGGCAAGCGGATCGACCTCGTCGGCAAGTCCACCGAGGAGATCGTGGGCCTGGGTATCGCGCTGGTGCCCGAGGGCCGCCGGCTCTTCCCGAAGCTCACGGTGGAGGAGAACCTGCTGCTCGGTGCCTACCGTCC
Source organism: Candidatus Methylomirabilota bacterium (assembly GCA_035254745.1). Lineage (GTDB taxonomy): Bacteria > Methylomirabilota > Methylomirabilia > Rokubacteriales > CSP1-6 > CAMLFJ01. Next base: position 1,105 of record DATFAJ010000590.1, read on the forward strand.
CGCGGCCCGCGCCGACATCGCGGCCAACCTCGACTTCGCCTTCGAGGCGTTCCCGGTGCTGGCCGGCCGCCGGCGCCAGCTCGCGGGCAGCATGTCGGGCGGCGAGCAGCAGATGCTGGCGGTGGCGCGCGCGCTCATGTCCTCCCCGAAGATTCTCCTGGTCGACGAGCCGTCGGTCGGACTCGCGCCCATCCTGGTGAGCCGGGTGATCGGCAAGATCCGGGAGCTCAAGGAGCGGCGCCAGCTCACGGTGCTGATGGCGGAGCAGAACTTCAACCAGGCGACCAAGATCGCGGACCGCGGCTACATCATCGTCCACGGCAAGATCGAGTTCGAGGGCCGCAGCACGCGCGAGCTGCGCGAGAACGAGCTGGTGAAGAAGTACTACCTAGGGGTCTGACGCTCCCCTCAGCACTTCGTGCAGGCGGCGGGCCTGACCTCGACGACCTTTCCGGTGTAGGGATTGACGACCTGCTCCTGGCAGCGCCCGTCGGGGAGCTGGAGCCGCCGCACGACGAACCCGTTGGCGTCCCGGGTCACGCAGATCACCACCCCGTCCGCCTGAACGAGCATCCGGAAGCCCTCCGCCGCGGCCACCTCCCGGACCGAGAGGTCGGGCAGGCCGTCCGTCATCGCGGTCCGCCGGGCTCCCGCATCGAACCGGTCGAACCCGATCCAGCGAAACCGCGGCTCGGCGCCGGGCGGTTGAATCGCGACCAGCGCGTCGCCGGACGGGCACAGGGTGACCGTGACGCGCTCGTTCCGGCTCGTCGTCATGGTCGTCTTCGCGGTCTGAGAGGGTTCCTTCCAGGAGCATTCGAAGTTCTTCGTCCAGAGCGCCTTCTGCTCCTCGGCCTCGCCGACCGCGTTCCACGGGACATCCAGCATGACCGCCTTCGCCCATGTCGTGTACTGCGGCACCGCGCCGATCGCCGAGGTGATGATCGTCGGGTACGCGAAGAGCCACTGCCACCACTTCTTCTTCTTGCGAGCGGCGGTCATCGCTTCCTCCTTGCTCGGTGCCCGCTACCGCCCCGCCCGGTCAGGATCCGCCGGCATCGCGGGCTGCTCGACCACGCCGATGATGGCGCCGGGGCCGTGGAGCGCCTGCGCCCGCGCCACCGCCTCCTCCACGGTGGCCGCCACCTCCCAGCCGAGATGCCGCGGCACGTGCGCGTCACGCGCGCCGGCCACGATCACCCGGCCCACGTGGCGCAGCCGCTTGAGCGGGTGCGTGGCCAGGATGCCGTGGATCGGGTGAAAGGCGAACCGGTGCCGGTAGGCGTCGATGTGGGCCGCGTGCCGCGCGAACTCCTGCTCGAAGCGGGCGGTGATCTCGTAGGGGTCGCGGGTGCGGGTGAGCACGCGCTCCCACACTTCCGGGTAGGACGGGTGGTGCACGCGGTCCCACGCCTCGCGGACCGCGGCGGCCATGACCACCGTGCAGCCCGGCTTGCCCGCCGCGTCGATCATGCCGCCCAGGTACCCGAGCCCCATCGAGATCAGGGTGAGGATCGGGTTGACCTGGGCCCAGATCGCGTAGGGGCTCGAGTCCGGCACCCCGTAGACCAGGATGTCGACCGGCTCCGGCGCGGCAGCCCGCCGGGGCGGAAAGCGGAGCGACTGCACTTCGAGGGCCGCGCGGCGCGTCTCGTCGACTCCGCCCGCGAACACCCGCGCGGCTTGGAGCGGATCGGCCAGCAGGGTGTCGATCTTGAAGATGCGCCGGCCGAGGCGCCGCTCGAGGTGGTGGCCCATCTCGTCGAGCACGGCGTGCATGCGGTTGCGCTCGAGCGACATCGACATCCCGTTGGGGTCGTGGGTGACGCGGATCGACCGCCACGTGGACAGGCCGACGCACACCGACTTCCAGCCGCCGGTGAAGCCGCGGATGTAGTTGGTATTGACGTACACCGTGAGATCGGAGTCGGTGACCAGCCGGCTGATCTCCACGGGGTAGCCGTGCTCGGCGGTCGTGCCCAG
>DATFAJ010000591.1:0-2453 GCA_035254745.1 Candidatus Methylomirabilota bacterium
GGCGCCGAGATCGTGCTGATCGGGTACAACACGCCGCTCTCGCCGCTGGCCCTGGACCTGAACGAGCTGTGCCTGCGGGCGGGCGCCTACCAGAACAACCTCTTCGTCGTCGGCATCGCCAAGGCCGGGGTCGAGGACGGCCTCGAGCTGATCGGCGGCTCCTGCATCGTGAACCCGATGGGCCAGGTGCTGGCCAAGGCCGCCACCACCGGCGACGAGCTGATCGCGGCGCGCATCGACCTCGAGCAGATGACGCCCGCGCGCAAGCGCTGGGACTTCCTGGGCCGCCGGCATCCGGAGCACTACGGGCTGCTGACCCAGCCGACCAAGCGGAGCGTGTGATGCCGGCGAAGAGCGTCGACCTCCTCGTCCGCGGCGGGCGCGTGGTCACCCCGACCGAGGTGCTCGAGACCGCGGTCGCAGTGAGCGGCGGCAGGATCGTGGCGCTGGGCGCGGAAGCGATGCTGCCGCCCGCCGAGCGCACCATCGACGCCACCGGCAAGTACGTGCTGCCGGGGCTGATGGACTGCCACGTCCACCTGGGCGCGGTCTACGACGACTGGCACACCGGCCCGGTGGCGGCGGCCCACGCCGGCCTCACCTCGCTGCTGTCGTTCGTGGAGTACGACGACCAGGCGCGCGAGACCCTGCCGCAGGCCCTCAAGCGGCTGCGCGACGAGGCGGGCTCGCAGTCGGTCGTCGACTTCGGCTTCCACTTCATCCTCAACAACCAGCCCTACGTCCTGGACGGGCTGGCCGAGGCCTTCGCGCAGGGCGTGACGTCCTACAAGATCTTCATGACCTACAAGCGGCGGCCGAACCGCATGTGCTCGGACGAGTTCATCGCCCAGGTCATGGAGCGGATCGCGGCCCTGGGCGGCGTGTGCCAGCTCCACTGCGAGAACGGCGACATCCTGTACCACCTCGAGAACAAGTCCATCGCGGCGGGCAAGGTGAGGCCGACCGACTTCCCGGCCACCTGCCCGCCGTGGACCGAGGAGGAGGCGATCAACCGCGCGATCCTCATCGGGGAGATGACGAAGTGCCCGGTCTACGTCGTCCACCTCTCGACCCGGGGTGGCCTCGAGCGGATCAAGGCGGCCCAGGCGCGCGGGCAGCGCGTGTGGACCGAGACGTGCCCGCAGTACATGCTGCTCACCGAGAAGGAGATGGAGGCGTGGGGTCCGCTCGCCAAGATCGGGCCGCCGCTTCGACCGGTCGGGGGCGGCGACGGCGACGCGCTCTGGGGGGGTAGCCGCGAGGGCTACATCGCCACCGTGGCCAGCGACCACTCGCCGCGTCGCAAGGAGCTGAAGGAGCCGGGCTGGAAGAACATCTTCGTGGACGGCAACGGCAACCCGATCCCGTTCGGCAGCCCGTCCATCGAGACGCTGGTGCCGCTCATGTGGAGCGAGGGCGTCGTCAAGCGCGGCCTGCCCGTGACGTGGCTGGCCCGGGTGATGGCGGAGAACCCGGCCCGGATCTTCGGGCTCTATCCTCGGAAAGGCGCCATTCGCGTCGGCGCCGACGCCGATCTCACGATCATCGATCCGGACGCGGACGGGACCATCAGAGTGGCCGATCATCACGGCGTCGCGGGCTGGACGCTCTACGAGGGCTGGAAGTCGAAGGGCCGCCCGTGGATGACGGTGCTGCGCGGCCAGGTGCTCCTGAACCAGGGGCGGCTCGAGCAGAAGCCGGGATACGGGCAGTTCCTCGCGCGCACGGGGCCGGTGGCGCCCATCGGCGGGACGGCCGGGTAGGGGAGCCGTCACCCGCATGGACTATCTCGACCGGCTCTCGGAGTTCGTCGAGGCGGTGAGCCTGGATCGCCTGCCGGACGAGGCGGTCCGGGCTGCGCGCCTGGTCCTGCTCGACACGCTCGGCGCGATGGTGGCCGGCAGCGCCCAGCCGGAGAACCGACGGCTCGCGGCGACCATGCACGAGCGCCGGTCGCGGGCCGGCGCGACCCTGATCGGCCACGGCGGCCGGGTGGACCCGCTGCTCGCCACGTTCGCCAACGCCACCGCGGGTGTCGCGCTCGAGGTCGACGAGGGCAGCCGGCTCGGCGGGGGTCATCCCGCGATTCACGTGGTGCCGGCCGCCCTCGCGGTGGCGGAGGACGCCGGAGCCGACGGGCGCCGGCTGCTCGAGAGCATCATCGCGGGCTACGAAGTCTGTTCCCGGCTCGGCAGCGCGACCACGACGAGGCCGAACGTCCACTCCCACGGCACGTGGGGCACCATCGGCACCGCGGTGGCGGTCGCGAAGCTCGCCGGCCTCGACGCCGCCTCCGTCCGCTCGGTGATCAACCTGTCGGCGAGCATGAGCCCGGCCAACACCTGGACCACCGCGCTCGAGGGCGTGACGATCCGCAACGCGTATCCGGGGCGCTCGGGCCTCGAGGGCATCCTCTCCGTCGATCTCCACCGCGCCGGGTTCACCGGGCTGCC
>DATFAJ010000592.1:0-4451 GCA_035254745.1 Candidatus Methylomirabilota bacterium
AGGAGGCAGCAATGTCGCTGACACTCAGCCGCCGTTCCTTCCTGGCCGGTAGCACGGTTCTTGTCGCGGGGGCCGCCGCGCGGCCCACCCGCGCCCGGGCGCAGAGCAAGCCCGTGCGAATCGGCCTCCTCACCGTGAAGACCGGGCCCCTCGCGGCGGGCGGCATCCAGATGGAGCAGGGGGTGCTGCGGTTCCTCAAGGACCGGAACAACACGATGGCCGGCCGCAAGGTCGAGCTCGTGGTGGGCGACACCGGCGGCAACCCGGCGGGGGCCAAGACCAAGACCCAGGAGCTGATCGAGCGCGACCACGTGGACATGATCTTCGGGCCGCTCGCCGCCTTCGAGCTGCTCGCGATCAGCGAGTACGCCGCGGCCGCCAAGACGCCGATCCTGAGCCTCGCGGCCGCCGAGGACATGACCCAGCGCAAGCCCAACCCCTACTTCGTCCGCGCCTCCGCCACCGCGGCGCAGGGCATGCACCCGCTCGCCGACTACGCGGCGAAGGAGTTGAAGCTCAAGCGCGTGATCACGATCTCGGAGGACTTCGCGTACGGCCACGAGCAGATGGGCGGCTTTCAGCGCGTGTTCGAGGACGCGGGCGGCCGGGTCGTGAAGAAGCTGTGGCCGCCGATCGTGACCCCCGACTACACGCCCTACCTGGCCCAGGTCGCCGAGGTGGACGCGCTCGTCCAGGGATTCGCGGGGTCGAACCCCCTCAAGTTCATGAAGCAGTACCGGGACCAGGGGCTGAAGCTGCCGGTGCTGGGGGGCGGCACTGCCGCCGACGACGCGCTGCTCAAGAGCTTCGGCGACGAGGCGGTCGGCATGATCACCACGTCCGCGTACACCTCGGATCTCGACACCCCGAGCAACAAGCGGCTCGTCGAGGGCATGGTGCGCGACTACGGCAACACTCCGGGCATCTACGCCGCGGGCCTCTACATCAACGGCATGGTGGCCGAGGCCGCGCTCGAGAAGACCGGCGGCAAGACCGACGACAAGGAGGCGCTGATCCGGGCCCTGCGCAGCGTCTCGCTCACCGACACTCCGCGTGGACCGTTCCACTTCGACCACCTCGGCAACGTGATCGGCAACATCTACGTCCGGCGCTGCGAGCGGAAGGGCGACAAGCTGGTCAACACCACCATCAAGACGTACCCGAACGTGAGCCAGTTCTGGACCTACGACGAGAAGTGGTTCCTCGCCCAGCCGGTCTACGCGCGGGACTATCCGCCGCTCAAGAGCTGATCGCGGCCCGATCTCGTCGTGAGCCTCTGGCTCGTACTGGCGGTCAACAGCGTCACGCTCGGCGGATTGCTCTTCCTGCTGTCCGCCGGGTTCTCGCTGATCTTCGGGCTCATGCGGATCCCGAACCTGACCCACGGGTCCTTCTTCATGCTGGGCGGCTACTTCGCGGCCAGCCTCATCGAGCGGGGCCTCGGCTTCTGGCCCGCGGCGGTGGTCAGCGGGCTGCTGGTCGCCGCCCTCGGGGGCGTGGTGGAGCGGTTCATCCTGCGCCGGCTGGCCGGCGCGGAGCTGGCGCAGGTCCTGGTGACCCTGGGGCTCTCCTTCATGATCGCGGACGTGTGCCTGAAGGTGTGGACCGGCGATCCGATCCGGATCGACACGCCGCGCGCGCTGCAGGGCGTGACCTCGCTGGGAGGCTTCGCGTTTCCCACCTACCGGCTCGCGATCAGCCTCATCGCGGTGGCCTTCGCGGTGGCGCTGTGGGCGCTGCTCGACCGGACCCGGCTCGGCGCGATGATCCGGGCCGGCGTCGACGATCCGGAGATGGCCCGGGTCACCGGCATCCGCGTCTCGCACCTCTTCACCATCGTCTTCTGCCTGGGCGCGTGGCTCGCGGGCTTCGCCGGCGTGATCGGCGGTCCGATCCTCTCCGTCTACCCCGGCCTCGACCAGGAGATGCTCCCCCTCGCCCTGGTGGTGGTGATCCTCGGGGGGAGCGGGAGCCTCCTGGGCTCGCTCGTCGGCAGCTTCATCGTGGGCTTCCTCTACAACTTCGGCCAGGCGATGTTCCCCGAGCTGGCCTACGTGGTGCTGTTCCTCCCCATGCTCCTGGTCCTGGTGGTGCGGCCCCAGGGCCTCTTCGGGCGGCCGGCGGTGTGAAGCGTCTCGTGCTGGCCGCCGCGCTCCTGGTCCTGGCGGCGCTGCCGGTCTGGGCCGGCGGGACCTTCTACGTCAACATCGCGAGCCAGATCCTCCTCTACGCGGTCTTCGCGCTCGGCATCAACATCCTGGTCGGCTACGCCGGCCTCGTGAGCCTGGGGCACGCCGGGCTCTTCGGCATCGCGGCCTACGGGGCGGCCCGGATCCTGAGCGCCGGTCAGGGACACGCCGCGGCGGTCGCGGGCGCGCTCGCCCTCACGCTGGCGGCCGCCGCCCTCTTCGGGGTCCTCTCCCTGCGCGGCACCGGGATCGGCTTCGTGATGATCACGGTCGCGATCGGGCAGATCGTCTGGGGTGTCGCGTACCGCTGGATCAGCATCACGAACGGCGACAACGGCATCTCGGTGGGCGCGCGGCCGAGCCCGCTCGGCCTGTCCCTGGCCTCGCCGAGCCACTTCTACTGGGCGACCCTGGTGGTGTTCCTCGCCGCGCTGGGCTCGATGGCGATGCTGGCCGCCTCTCCGTTCGGCGCGAGCATCCGGGGCACGCGCGACCAGCCGCGGCGCATGGCCGCGCTCGGCTACCACGTCTGGATGATCCGGTTCCTCGCGTTCCTCCTCTCCGGCTTCTGGAGCGGCGTGGCCGGGCTGCTCTTCGTCTACTACAACCAGTTCGTGAGCCCGCAGGCGGTGGCCCTCGCGGCCTCGGCCGAGGCGCTCCTGATGGTCATCGCGGGCGGGAGCGGCACGCTGCTCGGCCCGGTGGTCGGGGCCGCGCTGGTCGTGGTCATGAAGAACGTCGCGAGCGCGTACGTCGAGCGCTGGAACTTCGTGCTCGGCGCCATCTTCGTGGCGATCGTGCTCTTCATGCCGGAGGGGCTGGTGCCCGGCGCGGCGCGGCTGTGGCGGCGGGTGACGGCCCGGTCCGCCGCGCCGGTGGTGACGGGAGTGGCCACGCGCGGCGCGGGACCGGCCCGATGAGCGGCTCGCCGACCGCGCTGACGGTGCAGCGCCTGACCAAGTCCTTCGGGGGATTGCTGGTCACGGCCTCGGTGGATCTCACGGTGGAGGCGGGGGAGCGGCACTTGATCATCGGCCCGAACGGCGCCGGCAAGACGACACTCTTCAACCTCATCACCGGCGAGCTCCGGCCCGACGGAGGTGCGGTCACCCTCTTTGGTCGCGATATCACCCGGACTCCGGGCTGGCGGCGCGCCCATCTGGGGATCTCCCGCACCTACCAGATCATCACCCTGTTCCCGCGCGAGACCCTGTTGCGCAACGTGGTGCTCTCGCTGCTCGGTCGTTCGGGGGCTCGCTGGAACCCGGTCGCCCGGCTCGATCGACAGGCGGCGCTGGTCGGCCGGGCGCGCGAGGCGCTGGCCCGCGTCGGGCTCGAGCACCTCGCGGAGCGACCCCTCTCCCAGACCTCCTACGGGGAGCGGCGACGCGTGGAGATCACCATGGCCCTGGCCCAGGACCCCAAGGTCTTGCTGCTGGACGAGCCCTTCGCGGGGCTCTCCATCGAGGAGCGGCGTGACGTGCTCCGCCTGGTTACACGCATACCCCGTGATGTCACGACCGTGATGATCGAGCACGACATGGACGTCGCACTCGACTTCGCCGAGCGGATCACCGTGCTGCACTTCGGCCAGGTGGTCGTCGAAGGCACGCGCAGCGAGGTAGTGGCTCATCCCCGCACCCGGGAGATCTACCTTGGGGAGTGACGCGCTGGTGCTCCACGACATCGACGCGTTCTACGGGGACAGCCACGTATTGCATCGGGTGTCGCTCCGCCTCGGCGAGGGCCGGCTCCTCGGTCTGCTCGGCCGCAACGGCGCCGGCAAGTCGACGTCCATGAGCGTGACCGTCGGTCTGCTGCCGCCCCGGCACGGCACCATCGCGGTCTTCGGCCAGGCCGTGACCGGTCGCGCCCCCGAAGGCATCGCCGCGCAGGGCGTGGCGCTGGTGCCGCAGGGTCGCCGGATCTTCAAGAGCCTCACCGTACGCGAGAACCTCGCGGTGGCGGGCCGCAAGCCCCGGACCGGCGGCTCGGCGCGGTGGGCGCTGGACACCATCTACGAGCTCTTCCCGCGGATCGGCGAGCGCCGCCGGCAGATCGCCGGCTCGCTCTCGGGCGGCGAGCAGCAGATGCTCGCCATCGGCCGGGCGCTGATGTCCAATCCGCGGGTGCTCTTGATGGACGAGCCCTCGGAGGGCCTGGCCCCCCTGATCGTCGCCGAGGTCATGGCGACCATCCGCCGGCTCAAGGGGCAGGGGCTGTCCATCGTGCTGGTCGAGCAGAATCCCAAGCTGGTGTTCC
>DATFAJ010000593.1:0-12456 GCA_035254745.1 Candidatus Methylomirabilota bacterium
CCAAGAGGAGGATCGACAGGACGAGCAGCGGCGTCTTCATGGCTCCCTCCGACCCAGAGCGTAGGCGCCGGCGAGGCGGACTGTCAAACTTTCGGGACGCGCTGCGCGTAGCCGGGCCGTGTACGTCGATCGCCCCTCACCGCCCCGAATTGACGAGCTGCACCTCTTGCCGGGGCAGCGGGCCTGCGATCCCGGCGGCGGCGAACCGCTCCACCAGCGTCCGGTAGATCTCGGCCTCGGCCACCACCACGTCGGGCACCTTCACCCAGGGGTTGACCCCGATCCGCACCCCGGCGGGCTCGATCTGCGCGACGCCGATCGCGGCGGCGGGCTGGGGCAGCACGCGAGGATTGGCGGCCGTGACCTCGCGGACCAGGGCCAGCACCGCGCCCAGGTCGGAGCCGTGGGCGACCGCGACCGACAGGTGCAGCTGCCGCATCGTCCCGAAATTGTGCAGGATCTCTCCCACGATCTTCCGGTTCGGGATGATGATCCGGGACTGGTCCGGATGCACCAGCGTGGTCGAGAACAGCTCGATGGTGTGGACGTCGCCCTTCATGCCCACGATCTCGATGTGCTCGCCCACCCGGAACGGCTTGGTGAAGATGATGGTGAGCCCGGCGATCACATTGCCGAGCACCCCCTGCAGGGCGATGCCGATGCCGAGCCCGGCCACCCCGATGCCGGCCACGAGGGGAGCGATCTGGAACCCGAACTTGTCGAGCGCGATCACCAGCGCGAACAGCAGCACCACCACTCTCACGACCCGCACCATCAGCCGCCGCATCGGCGGCTCGAGCGCCATGCGCGTGAGCGGCCGCTCGACCGTGTTGCCGACCCACCACGCGGCCAGGAGCCCGACGAACAGGATCACGATCGCGCCGAGGACCTGGAATCCGTAGCGGATCGCCAGGTCCACGATCAGGTCTTGGGCGGGCATGCGCGCCTCCAGGTGAGGGTGAGGGCCGTGAGAGGGCGGTCAGTCGACGATCACTTCTCCTTGGTCAAGAACGTGTCGTTGCGGTTCTTCGACCAGCACGCCTCGTTGTGCTCGGAGCAGAGGGGGCGCTCCTTGCCGTAGGAGATCGTGGTGATGCGGGCGGCCTCGATCCCGTTGGAGACCAGGTAGTTCATCGCCGCCTTCGCGCGCCGCTCGCCGAGCGCGAGGTTGTACTCCGACGTCCCCCGCTCGTCGCAGTGGCCCTCGATCAGCACGAGCTGGCTCGGGTTGGCCTTGAGATAGGCGGCGGTGGCGTCCAGCACCGCGGCGTCGGCGGGCCGGATGTCGGACTTGTCGAAGGCGAAGTGGATCGGCTTGAGCGCGTCGTTGGCCCGGTACTCCTTGGGAGGCGCGGGCGGCGCGGGCGCCGTGGTGGGCGGCACCACCGGCGTCGGGGCGACCGGCGCCGGAGCGGGCGCGGGGGTCGCCGGCGTGGGCGGCGCCACCGCGGCCGGCGGCACCGGCGGCGGCGCGGTGGCCGCGGTCATCGCCGGACGCTTGGGACAGCCTGCGAGCAGCAGGGTGAGCGCGATGATCGGCAGCACCGTGGCCGCCGATCGGATGTGTCGGATCGTCATCGGGTGTCCTCCCTTGATGGGTCGCTACTTCTTCATGCGCTGCTCGAGGCCGCGCAGGAGTCGCTCGGCCTGATCGATGTTGCGGCGCGCGTTGGCGTGGCCCGGATCCATCTCGAGCACCACCCGCCACTCCGAGATGGCTTCCTTCAGCTTCTCCTCGCGATAGAACCGCACCCCCTGGGTGTAGTGCTGCTCGACGAGGCGGGTGCGCGCCTGCTTGAGCAGCGCGGAGGCGTCCTCGTAGTCGGGCTGCAGGCGCGTGAGCAGGGTCAGGCTCTGGATCGACTCCGGGTACTGCCGGGCCTCCATCTGGCTCTTGGCCTGTCCGTAGAGCGCCTGCTTCTTGACGGTCAGCCCCTCGCGGTCGCCCGGCTTGCTCGTGAGGTACTTGTCCACCGTGCCGAGCGCGTCCGTGTAGTCGCTGCGCTCGAGCGCCTCGCGGGCCTCGGCCAGCAGCGGATTGACCTCGGGGGTGTACTCCTCCTTCGGCGCGGGCCCGACCGGAGGCGGAGTCGGCCCGGGCGCCGGGCCGGGCCGGGGCACGTCCGGGGTTGGCAGGGCCGCCACCGCGGGCGGCGGCTTCCGCGCCTCCGGATGGACGAACGGGACACCGGGGATCTCCGGGATCTTGAGCGTGGTGCCGGGAGCCAGGCGCGGATTGGGCGGCAGCTGGTTGGTCTCCCAGATCACCTCCGACCGGGAGCGGTCGCCGTAGTAGCGCTGGGCCAGGCTCGACAGGGTGTCCCCCGCCCGCACGGTGTGGCTGATGAACTCGACCTCGCGGGTGTCGCCCTGCAGGGCCTCGAAGGCGGCCCGGCTCGACGGGTCGAGGGCCAGGGCGGCCAGGAACTTGCGCCGGGCCTCGACCTGCACCCCGCGCGCGAGCGCCTTGCGCCCCTCGTCGACGCGCTCGGCCGCGAGCTGGCCGATCCGCGCCTGCAGCGCGCGCAGCGACTCGCGCGCCCGGGCGTCGGCCGGCGTGATCGTGAGGACGATCTTCCACTCCTCGGCGGCGCGGCGGAGCTGACCGTCGCGCTCGAGCGCCTCGGCCTGCTGGCGGTGCCGCGCCGCGAGCGGGTCCCGCGCGATCGGCGTGGGCCCCGTGGCCTTGGGCGCCTCGGACGGGCCGGTCAGGCCCGCGCAGCCGCCCAGCACCAGGCCCAGCGCCGCCGCCGCGAGCAGCCGCGCGCGGGCCGGCCTCACCGGAGGTTCTCCTCCTGGAAGACGTTCAGGTTCTTGACGAAGTCGTCGAGCGTCATCTCGGAATAGATCTGGCTGCGGTGCGCGGCGAGCGGCCGCACGAACGAGGCATTGCCCTGGCGGCGCACCGAGAACGCGGCGATGTAGCCGTACTCCTTCACCTTGGGCAGGAGGCCCTCCTCCCAGCGCCCGTAGGGATAGGCCAGGATCTGGCTCCGCCGGCCGAGGTTCTTGTTGAACAGCTCCTGGGGCAGCTCGAGCTCGGCGTGCATGCGGCGCGCGTACTGGGCCTCGGTCTCGCCGTGGGCCCGGCGCAGGTCCGCGTGGGTCTTGGTGTGGGCCTGGATGTCGAAGCCGGCGGCGGTCAGCTCCCGCAGGTCGTTCCAGGAGAGCGCCCCGCGGCCGGCGCCGACCCAGTCGGTGTAGATGAAGAGCGTGGCGGTGAAGCCGAGGTCCTTGAGGACCGGGTAGGCGAAGTCCTTGAACGAGTGATAGCCGTCGTCGAAGGTGAGCACCACCGCCTTCTGGGGCAGCTGCCGGCCCAGCCGGGTGAACTCGACGAAGTCGCCGAGGCTCACCACCCGGTAGCCGTTGGTCTTGAGGTACTGCATCTGCTCGCGGAACGACGCCGCGGCCAGCACGAGCCGCCCCTTCGCCTGCTCGCCCAGGTTGTGGTAGGTGAGGATCGGCACGATCTGGTAGCCGCCCGGCGTGACCCCGGCGGGGTTCCACGGCCGGCGGGGAATGACGACCTCCTGGCCGGGGGAGAACGCCTGCTGCCCGGTGTAGTCCTCGATCATCCACGCCCGCTCGGGGCCGCCCAGGTAGCGGGTGGCGAGCGTCTCGGGTGTGTCGCCGGGCTGGGCGAAGGTGACGACGAAGTCCTCGGACTCGTAGGCGGCGGGGCGGGGGCCGGGCCGGGCCGGGGACCCGGCCGCGCCGGGGGTCGGCGTGGGCTCGGGCGCGGCGGTGGCGCAGGCGCCCAGCAGCAGCGCCAGCCCGCCCACCACGAGGGCCCGTCCTCGCGCGTGTCGAGTCATCGTCATCCCCATATCCTACGCGACCGGGCGGAGAACGGAATCAAACTACGGGGGCCAGCCGGAGCACCTCGTAGACCTCGACCTCCTCTTCCTTGCCCTTCACGCGGATGCGCCCGAGCGGGCGCGCCTCCACCAGGTCGCGCACGCGCTCGTAGGTGCGGTGGCTGATCAGGATCTGGCCGGGCTTGGCGTTGGACTCGAGGCGCGCGGCCAGGTTCACGCTGTCGCCGATCACGGTGTACTCCATGCGGTCCTCGGTGCCCACCGTGCCCGCGACCGCCTCGCCCGCGCTCACCCCGATGCCGACCGAGATCGGCTCCTTGCCGTCGCGGGCGCGGCGCTCGTTCAGGCCGACGATGCCCTCCTGCATGGCGAGCGCGGTGCGGATGGCCCTCGCGGAGTGATCGGGATGGGCCAGGGGGGCGCCGAACACCGCCATCACCGCATCGCCCAGGAACTTGTCGAGGGTGCCGTCGTGCTTGAACGTGGTCTCGATCATCAGGTTGTAGAAGTCGTTGAGCAGGAGCACCACGTCCTCCGGGCTCATGCGCTCCGACATCGGCGTGAACCCGCGCACGTCGCAGAAGAGCACGGTGACTTCCCGACGCTCGCCGGTGAGCGCCATCTGCTCCGGGTTCTTCAAGATCTCCTCGACCACCTCCCGCGCCACGTAGCGGGTGAACGCCCGCTTGATCATCTCCTTCTCGCGCAGGCTCCGGGCCATGCGGTTGAACGAGTCGGTCAGCACGCCCAGCTCGTCACGCGAGGCCACCGGCAGCGCGATGTTGAAGTTGCCCGCCGCGATGGCCCCGGTGGCCTGCACGAGGCGGAAGATCGGCCGCGAGAGCAGGGCCGCCAGGCCCACCGCCCCGCCGAGCCCGGCCAGGACCATGATCAGGGTGATCAGCAGCGCCTGGTTGCGCGCGCTGGCCAGGGCCGCGGTGATGGCCTCCTCGCTGAAGCCCAGGTACAGCGCGCCCACCGGCACCCCGCTGTAGACCAGCGGCACCGCGAAGTCGATGACCCGACCCTGGGGGGTCTTGTAGGTCTGGACCAGCAGCCGGTCCTTGAGCGGCTCGAGCCCCTTGGGGCGCTCCACCTCGCTCTTCACCGCGGCCCGGGGATCGGAGTGGGCGAGGACCCGCCCGTCGTGATCGGCGACGATGACGTAGGAGACGTCGGGGTCCTTCATGGCGTCGGTCACGAGCACGCCGAGCGTCAGGTCGTCGCTGGTGAGCAGCGGGGTCTTGGCCCCGGCCGCGAAGTTCTCGGCCATGGTGAGCCCGCGCTTGGTCATCTCGGCGGTGAGGCTCTGCTGCTGCTGGCGGAGGAGGAAGAGCCCGACCAGGGCGACCGTGAGCACCACGAGCGCGGTGATCAGCAGGCTCAGCTTGATCTTGAGCGGCACGCGGATCGTGGCGTGCTCGGGCGGCGCCGGCGCCACCGGCTCCGACGCCGTCGGGACGGTCGACCCGCTCTCGGAGGCCTCCACGCTCACGTGGCCCTACAGCCCATGGAGGGGGAAGATCTTGTCCTGGATCTCCCCCACCTGGCGGCGCGCGTACTCCTCGGCCCACCGACGCGTGTCGTCGGGCAGTCGCTCGGCCGGGTCGCTGAGCGTGGGGCGCGCGAGGCCCAGGCGCTGCATGTCCGCGTGGCTCTCGGGCGGCAGCGCGTCGGGCAGCTCGACGTCGTTCATGGCCGCCCACGCCGCCGTCCACGCCCGCGCCACGTTGGCGAGGTCGTAGCCACCGCCCCCCAGCGCGACGACTCGCGGGGCGAGCAACAGGAGCCGCCGGACCGCCCGCGTGAAGCCCTGCACGGTGAGGCTCAGGTGGGTGAGCGGATCGGTACGGTGCGAGTCGATGCCGAGCTGGATCACGAGCGCGTCGGGCCGGAACGCGGTCACCAGCGGCGGTACCACCGCCTCGAACGCCGCCTCATAGACCGCGTCGTCGGTGAGCGGCTGCAGCGGCAGGTTCACCGCGTAGCCGAGGCCGTCCCCCTCGCCCATCTCGACCACGAAGCCGGTGCCGGGGAAGAGCCGGTCGCCCCGCTCGTGGGTCGAGACGGTGAGCACCTGGGGATCGTCGTAGAACGCGAACTGCACGCCGTCGCCGTGGTGGGCGTCGATGTCGACGTAGGCGACCCGGAAGCCGCGCGCGCGCAGCCGCATGACCGCGAGCACCGCGTCGTTGACGTAGCAGAAGCCGGAGGCCCGCCCGGGCATCGCGTGGTGCAGGCCGCCCGCGAAGTGGAACGCGCGGTCGACCTCGCCGGTGGCCACCAGCTGGGCGGCGGCGAGCGAGCCGCCCGCTCCGAGCTGGGCCGCTTCCCACAGGCCGGGGAAGATCGGATTGTCGCCCGGCCCGAGCCCGTAGCGCCCGGCGTGGGGCACCCAGTCGCCCGCGCTCACCGCGCGCAGGATCTCGATGTACTCGCGGGTGTGGAAGCGGGCGATCTCCTCGATCGACGCCGCCTCCGGCGCGAGCACCTTGGCCCCCGGCAGCGCGGTGAGGCCGTAGGCCTCCATGAGGCGCCACGTCAGCCCGAGCCGCTCCATGCGGAGCGGATGCTCGCTCCCGTAGTCGAAGTGGCGCCACTCGTCGGAGTAGATGAGCGCGGTGGCGGATTTCATATCCGCTCGGCTCGCCGGCGGCTGCGCCTCGCCAAGCCACTGCCCCGCTTCCACTCGCCGGACTTGCCGCCCGTCTTCTCGACGAGACAGAGGTCGGTCAGCACGATGCCCTTGTCCACCGCCTTCGCCATGTCGTAGACGGTGAGGCCGGCCACCGCCGCCGCGGTGAGCGCCTCCATCTCCACCCCGGTCTTGTCCACCGTGCGGACGCGCGCGTGCACCGTGATCGTCGAGCGGCGCGCGTCGAGCGCGAACTCGACGTCCACCCCGGTGATGCGCAGCGGATGGCAAAGCGGGATGAGATCCGGCGTGCGCTTGGCCGCCATGATGCCGGCGGTGCGCGCCACCCCGAGCACGTCGCCCTTGGCGAGCTGGCCCGCACGGACCGCGGCGAGCGTGGCCGCCTTCATCTTGAGGGTGACACGGGCCGCGGCTTCCCGGACGGTCTCCGCCTTGGCGGAGACATCCACCATTCGCGCCTCACCGGCAGAGGTCAGGTGCGAGAGGCCGCGGAACCCGGGCAAATCCCGCGGCGGGGACATCGGTCGGGTGCCGGACCCGACTCAGGCGTGGGTCGCGGCGCGCGCGTGCCGGAGGAGACTCTCCATCCGGTCTTTCGCGATGAGCTTGAGCTTCTTGAGCTCGCTCACACGCCACTGTTGGTCGGGGGAGAGGAAGCCGCGCCCGTTCAGGTCGGCCAGCTCGAGCTCGTGCCGGCGGTGCTCTTCGCGGAGCTTGCGGAAATCGTGGTTTTCGGCGGTGAGACGTTCGATGAACGCTTCCGTGTCGGGCATGCGGACCTCCTTGCGAAGCATCTGTCAGGACCCTGCCCCTACAACCAGTGGCGGTACCCGCGTTATACTCCCCGGCTCTTCGGCCTGTCAAGGCTTCGCGTGGCGCAGCAGATGGGGCGCGGTGGCCTTGAAATGCGCGGTCACCGCGCGGCCCGGCGCGAGGTCCATCTCGGTGACGGAGCGCTGCGTCACGAGGGCCACGAGGGGGAAGCCGCAGTCAATCGTGACGCGCACATGTGGTCCGCTCTGAGTCAGACGGACTATCTGGCCGGCCAGGTGGTTCCGGGCGCTCGACGCACTCCCGACGGCCGGCGCGGTGAGCGTCACGTCCTCCGGCCGGACGCAGAGCCGCACCCACTCGCCGGCCTCGGCGGGCTGCGCCACCTCGATGGTCTGCCGGCCGGCCTCGAGGGTCGCGACGCCGTCCGCCACCGCCCGGACCCGACACTCCAGCAGGGTCTCGACCCCGACGAAGCGCGCCACCTCCTCGGAGGCCGGGGCGCGAAAGACCTGGGCCGCCTGATCAACTTGGACCAGCCGTCCTCCGAGGACCACCGCCACCCGGTCGCCGAGAGCCTGGGCCTCGCCGCGATCGTGCGTGACCAGCACCGCGGTGGCCCGGCGCTGCCGCAGGATGCGCCCCATGTCCTCGATCAGCCCCTCGCGGGTCGGCTGGTCGAGGGAGGAGAAGGGCTCGTCGAGCAGCAGCAGCTCGGGCTCGAGCACCAGCGCGCGGGCCAGCGCGGTCCGCTGCGCCTCCCCGCCGGAGAGGGTGCGGGCCTGGCGGCCGGCGAGGTGCGCGATGCCGAGCTGCTCGAGCCACTCGGCCACCCGGGACGCGCCGCGCCCGGCGTCCACTCCGCGGAACCGGAGGCCGAGCGCCACGTTGTCCCGGACGGTGGCGTCGGTGAGCAGCGGGTCCTGGAAGACGCTCGCCATGCGCCGGCGAATCGCGAGGCCGTCGGCCGGGCCGACGCGCTCGCCCTGGAAGCGCACGCTCCCCGCGGTCGGCGCCTCGAGCAGCCCCATCACGCGGAGCAGCGTGGACTTGCCGGCCCCGTTGGGGCCGATCACGGCCAGGACCTCACCCTCGTCCACCGTCAGCTCGGGGATCTCGAGCACGGCCCGCGCGCCGTGGACGACCCGGATGCCGTGCAGCGCGACGACCGGCGGCGACGCCATCACGCCGAGGGCAGCACGTGGATCGCGCCGCGGTGCAGGGAGAACTGCCAGTGCCGATCCCGGTCGATCTCGAGGATCTCGTAGACCAGCCGGGGCACCTCGAGCTCGAGATCGTAGTCGCCCTGCGCGGGGGGGCCCGGCTCGTCGAGGCGGAGGAAGAGCGTCCAGGAGGCGCCCAGGTCCACCTCGCGTACCACGGTGCCGGACATGAGGTTCATGTGGTGCGCGCCGTCGACGTGGTCGCGGTCCTTGCGGATGAGGCGCACGTACTCGGGCCGGATGAAGAAGGCGAGCGGGGTGTCCGGCGCGGGCAGATAGGAGCGCGTCGGGGAGTTGACCGCCTCGAGCACCTGGCCGCGCCAGCGGAACTGGATGCGGTCGGCGGTGGCTTTGAGGGTGACCCCCTGCACCAGGTTCCGGATGCCCATGATGCGCGCCACGCTCCGGGACGACGGCTGCCAGAGCAGCTCGGCGCGCGGCGCGGCCTGGATCACGCGCCCCTCCTCGTAGACCACGATTCGATCGCCCAGCCGGTAGGCCTCGGCGAGGTCGTGGGTCACCAGCACCGCCGCGGTGCCCCAGCCGGTGAGGATGCTTCGCAGCTCGTCGCGCAGCGCCTGGCGCAGCGGCAGGTCCAGCGCGGACAGCGGCTCGTCGAGCAGGAGCAGCGCCGGATCGGTCGCGAGCGCGCGCCCGAGGGCCACCCGCTGGCGCTGGCCGCCCGAGAGCTCGCGCGGGTAGCGCTCCGCGAAGGCCTCGAGCCCGAGGCGCGCCATCACCTCGTCCTCGCGACGCCGCCGCTCGGCCCGGCCCCGGTCGCGGAGGCCGAAGCCCACGTTGCCCCGCACGGTGAGGTGCGGGAAGAGCGCGTAGCCCTGGAACACGTAGCCGACGCGCCGCCGCTGGGGGGGCACGTCGACCCCGGCCACCGCGTCGAAGAGCACGTGGCCGTCCACCACGATCCGGCCCGCGTCGGGGCGCACGAGCCCGGACAGGCACTGCAGCGTGAGGGTCTTGCCCGCGCCCGACGGCCCGAAGAGCGCGGCGACGCCGTCGCCCGCGCTCCACTCGACGTCGAGGGTGAAGCCGGGCAGCGACTTTCGGATCGCGACCTCGAGCCGGCTCGTCATGCCGCCCGGGCCCCCAGGCGATTGGCCGCGATCAGCACCAGGCAGGAGAGCGCGGTGAGCACCGCCACCAGGACCAGGGCCTCGGCGCTCTCGCCGGTCTGCACCGCGGTGTAGATCGAGAGCGGCACGGTCGCGGTGCGCCCGGGGATGTTGCCGGCCAGCATCAGGGTGGCGCCGAACTCGCCGAGCGCCCGCGCGAAGGCCAGCACGAGCCCGGCCAGGATCCCGTTGCGGGCGAGCGGCAGCGTCACCTCGAGGGCGGTGCGCAGCTCCGAGCGGCCGAGGGTGTAGGCCGCGCGCTCGAGATCGCGGTCCACCGACTCGATCGCCGCGCGCACGGTGCGGACCAGGAGCGGCAGCGCCATCACGGTGGCCGCGATCACCGCCGCGTACCAGGTGAAGGCGACCGTCCAGCCGGTCAGCCGATAGAGCGGGGCGCCCAGCACGCCGCGCCGTCCCAGCAGCACGATCAGGTAGTAGCCGACCACGGTGGGCGGCAGGATGAGCGGAAGAGTCACGAGCAGGTCGACGAGGCTCCGGCCCCAGAAGCGCCGCCGCGCCAGCGCGTAGGCGATGGGGATGCCGACGAGCGCGTTGAGCGCCGTGGCCGCCACCGCCACCTGCAGCGACAGCCGGAGGGCGGAGATGCTGTCCGGGCTCACGATGGGTGTCCTGGGTGCCCGGGTAGTATGCCACGCCCGGATGCCCACGGGCCCGGAACCGGGAGACGGTCTACCGGGTGCCGGCCGGGGGAGGCTGAAAGCCGTAGCGGGAGAGCACGGCCTGGCCCTCGCGACTCAGGAGCAGATCGATGAAGGCGCCCGCGAGGGCGGGCTGCCGCGTACCCGCCACCACCGCGACTGGGTACACGACGGGACGATAGGTATCCTCGGCCGGCCGGAACGCTTCCTTCACGGCCTGCCCCCGCGTCGCCGCATCGGTCGTGTAGACGAAGCCCGCGTCCACCTCGCCCCGGGCCACGTACTCGAGTGCCTGGCGCACGTTCTCCGCGAACACCAGCTTCGGCTGCAGCCGGTCCCACAAGCCGAGCGCGCGCAGGCTTTCCTCCGCATACTGGCCGGCCGGCACCGTCCGGGGACTTCCCACCACGATGCGCCCCACCCGGGCCTCGACGAGATCACCCGGCTTCGCGATGTCGACCCGGGAGTCGGCGGGCTTGATCACGGTGAGCAGGTTCCGCGCGAAGACCTTCCGCGTGCCGGGCACGACCAGCTTGCGCTTCTCCAGCTCGTCCATCTGGAGCGCCGCCGCCGAGATGAAGAGGTCGATCGGCGCGCCTGCCTCGATCTGCTTCTGCAGATCGCCGGACGAGCCCCAGTTGTAGAACAGGGTCACGCCGGGATGGCTCGCGGTAAAGTCGCGGCCCAGCTCGCTCACCGCGTCCTTCGTGCTGATCGCGGCCGACACCGTGATCGGCTGCGCCGCGGCGCGCCCCGCCGTGGCGAGGAGCCCGAGCGCGAGGATCAGGGCACACCGGCTTCGACCGATCGCGCGTATGCTCATCTCCCGGTCCCCATGGTACCGCCGCTCGTGGCCCGGATCGCGGAGACTCAGCCGCGCCGGCGCTGCTGGATCACGCTCAGCGCCCAGTTCACCAGGAAGGTGATCAGCAGCAGGATCACCGAGAGCGCGATCGCCACGTCGAAGTTGCCCTTGCCGGTCTCGAGCACGGTGGCGGTGGTGAGGACGCGCGTGGATCCCTTGATGTTGCCGCCCAGCATCATGGACGCGCCCACCTCGGAGATCACGCCACCGAAGCCCGCCATCACCGCGGCCAGCATCGGCAGCCGCGCCTCCTTGAGGAGCACCCAGATCATCTGGCCGCGGGAGGCCCCGAGCCCCAGCAGCTGGAGCCGGAAGGCTTCCGGCACCTGCTGCACCGCGGCCAAGGTGAGCCCGGTCACGATCGGTGCCGCGATCACGAGCTGGCCGGTCACCATCGCGGTGGGCGTGTAGAGCAGCTCGAGGAAGCCGAGCGCGCCGTTGCGCCAGAGCAGGATCGTGACGAAGAGGCCGACCACCACCGGGGGCAGGCCCATGCCGGTGTTCACCAGGCTCACCACGAACGCGCGACCGGGGAAGCGGGAGAGCGCCAGCAACGCGCCCACCGGAATGCCGACCAGCAGCGAGAGCAGGGTGGCGGTGGCGGAGACCTGGACGGAGAGCCAGGTGATCTGCCACACCTCCGGATCCCCGGTGATCAGGAGCCGGAACGCTTGAGCGATGCCCTCCCCGAACAGGCCCACCGCGGATCGCGCCGGACTAGAGGTCCTCGTCCCTCTTGCCCGCGATGGGCACGAAGAGGGCCTGGCCGTACTTGTCCATCCCGAACGTGCGGATGACGTCCTGGGTCTCCGGCGCGAGCACGAACTCGGCGAAGGCCTTCCCGCCCGCCACGTTCACCCGCGGGCCGTTGGCCGGGTTGACCTCCATCACCGAGTAGATGTTCAGCAGCGGGCGGTCGTTCTCCACCAGGATGGGCAGGTCCACCCGCTTGGCGAACGCCAGATAGGTCGCGCGATCGGTCAGGGCGTAGGCGCGGCGGTCGTTGGCGATGCCGAGGGTCTGGCCCATCCCCTGCCCGGACTCGATGTACCAGGCGCCCATGGGCTCGACGCCCACCTGCTTCCACAGGGCCAGCTCGAGCACGTGGGTGCCCGACCGGTCACCCCGCGAGACGAAGCGCGACTGGCTCTCCGCGATGCGCTTGAGCGCGTCGAGCGCCTTCGCCGAGCCCTTGATCTTCGCCGGATCGTCGGGCGGCCCGATGATCACGAAGTCGTTGTACATGACCAGGCGGCGGTTGGTCATCTTGCCCTCGGCGACGTACTTCTTCTCGAGGCTCGCCGCGTGGGCCAGGGTCACGTCGGCTT
>DATFAJ010000594.1:0-7266 GCA_035254745.1 Candidatus Methylomirabilota bacterium
CTGTTGTCTCGCGCTACGGCCCTGGGGCAGCGCACGATCAGCACACAGCCGGGGCGGTCCCCGATTCTGCCATGCATGGAAGGATTCGGGGTCGTGGCACGCAGCTCCCCGCGCGCAGGTGAGGCTGCTCTCGGTTTGTCCATGCATGGATCTCTGCGCATGGCTCGGATCTGCGCTGGCTCGCCTCCGAGTACGCGGTCGCCAGCGGCTCGAACCACGGCCTGACCTCGTCTGCAGCCCGGCGGCCTGTCTCCGGCTCCACGAGAATCTCTGGAGGACGAGCGAGTCGATCTGCATCACCCCGGAGCTGTGGGACGCCGCGGTGGATGACGAGCACCATCCGCTCCTGCCGACCAAGGATCGGGCGCTCTTCGTAGGCGTGAACGCGGGGAATCAAGCCCGATGCCTCGGCGGTCGTGGCGGTCTACCGGGAGTCGGACTTCACCTCGGGCCAGCTCTAACGCGGGATCGCGTGGAGGCGCGCCCTCATGTCGAACAGCCGCAAGCCTACGGCTGCGGGGGTGGCGGCAGCTCAGGCACCGTTCGCTGGGTGGCCCGCCGGTTGAGCAGAAGCAGTTTCCGAACCACCTCCCACGGCCAGTACGTCACGGTATACCGCCCGAACACGAGCACGGTCTGACGATGCCCCTTCAACGCGTCGACATCGCGTCGTGCTTCGAACTCCCAGCGGGGTGCGTCCGGGGGCCGGGCCACCCATTCTTCGAGGCTCTTCCACTCGAGGAGCACTTCCCCGAAGAGCGGAGCCCGCAGGATCGTGCACGCGGGACTGGTCTCAAA
The DNA here is from genome assembly GCA_035254745.1 of Candidatus Methylomirabilota bacterium. Lineage (GTDB taxonomy): Bacteria > Methylomirabilota > Methylomirabilia > Rokubacteriales > CSP1-6 > CAMLFJ01. Next base: position 799 of record DATFAJ010000594.1, read on the forward strand.
CAGCACGTAACCGTGGGCGCTCTGGAACGTCATGGCGCGAGCCTCCTCCGCCTCGGGACCCGTTTACCGGCAAGGCCTGTGCCAAGCAAGCCCCGAGACCGCCAGCCGTTGGTAACCAGCGGGTTCAGCATGGCGAAACTCACCCGCACCGTGCGATCGCTGGGATCCGTCTTGGGTCTGCTGGCCGGCGGTCTGTCCGATGGGCGACGGTGGTCGCGTCAGGGGCGCAACTCACTCATGCTCGTGGTCCTCTCCGCAGCCCACCGGGGCCGCACGGCCCCTGATCCATGTCCGAAGCTCAGCCCGAGCCCGAGGGCGTTCGGTCAGCACATGATCGGCACAAAGCCACCGGAGGGGCCCACGAGCCGGTGACGGGGCTGGAGACTCTCGACCATAAGTACCCGCCGCCGTTCAGGAGCGACCGGACCGTCCGGCGGCGCCCGACCGCGGCCGGCCGAGTCTTGGACAGACGGCCCGATCGGGCGTTCAATGAGCCCGGGAGGGTGGGAGACCATGGCGACCGGTCGGTTCGTGATCGTCGGCGGGTCGCTGGCGGGGGCCAGCGCCGCGGCGGCGCTGCGTGAAGGCGGGTTCGAGGGCGAGCTGACGCTGATCGGAGAGGAGGCCCGGCTGCCGTACAGTCGGCCCGCACTCTCCAAGGGCTACCTCCGCGGCCAGGAGCGCTTCGAGGATCAGCTCGTCAACCCGGCGGACTTCTATGACAGGGAGCGCGTCACGGTGCGGCTCGGGGTTCGCGCGACCCGCGTCGATCCGGCGCGGCGGGTGGTCGAGCTGGGCGGCGGCGAGACGGTGCCGTACGACCGGCTGCTGGTGACCACCGGTGGGCGCAACCGCACGCTCGCCACCCCGGGCTCGGATCTCTCCGGCATCTTCCAGCTCCGCACCGTCGAGGACTGCGACCGCATCCGTGCGGTCGCGCGCGCCGGCGCCCGCGCGGTCGTGGTCGGCATGGGCTTCATCGGCTCCGAGGTGACCGCGTCGCTCCGCCAGATGGGCGTGGAGGTGTCCGCGATCGAGGGGCACCCGGTTCCGCTCGCGCGCGTCCTCGGCCCCGAGGTGGGCGCGGTGCTGGCCGGCATCCACCGCGACCGCGGCGTGGACCTGGTGCTGGGCGACTCGGTCGCCGCGTTCGAGGGCGCGGGCCGCGTCGAGCGCGTGCGCACCGCCAAGGGGCGGGTGCTCGCCTGCGACCTGGTGGTGGCCGGCATCGGCATCGCGCCCAACCAGGAGCTGCTGGCCGAGGCCGGCGCCCGCGTCGACAACGGCGTGCTCGTCGATCCGCAGTGCCGCACCTCGCTGCCGGACGTCTACGCGGCGGGCGACGTGGCGAGCCACCAGCATCCGCTCTTCGGCCGGCTCCGCGTGGAGCACTGGAACAACGGGCTCCACCACGGCCGGGCCGCGGCCCGCGCGATGCTGGGCGGGAGCGAGCCCTACGACTACGTCCACTCGTTCTGGTCGGATCAGTACGAGCACCTGATCGAGTACGTGGGCTTCGCCGCGACGTGGGACCGCCTCGTGTTCCGGGGCCGGCCGGAGAGCCGGAAGTTCCTCGGCTTCTACCTGAAGGACGGCGTGCTGCGTGCGGCGGTCGGCCTCGACCGCGGCGGCGATCCCGAGGACCCGAAGGGCGATAGCGAGCTCAAGATCGTGGCCGGGCTGATCCGGAGCCGCGCCCACGTCGATCCCGACCGCCTGGCCGACGAGGCGGTGGAGCTGTCGCGCCTGGCCCCGGCGCCCGCCTGACCCCCCGTCCGTTTGCCGCCCTGGGGTGGTAAACTCTCGACACCATGAGCTTCGACTACGGCAAGTACTTCGGCGAGATCAAGCTGACGCACGACCTCCTCTCGAAGAAGGAGGATCGGACGTGGCTCCTCAAGCCGCCGCGGGACGGGGAGCGGCACGACGTGGTCCTCTACCTGGGCTGCAACGTGCTGCGGACCTCGCACCTGGTCGAGACGGTGGGCGCGGTCTTCGACCGCCTCGGGCTCGACTACGTGGCCGCGGGCGGACCCACCTACTGCTGCGGCATCCAGCACCACCGGCGCGGGCAGGAGGCCTCGGGCGAGCGCTACGCCAACCACACCGTCGAGCTGCTGCAGTCCATGGCCCCGCGCGAGGTCGTCATGTGGTGCCCCTCGTGCATCCAGTTCTACGACGAGGTGCTGAAGGCCGACCTGCCGTTTCCCAAGCGCCACACCGCCGAGTTCCTCGCCGACTGCCTGGACCGCGGGCTCTTCACCTTCACCCGGCGCGTCGAGGCCACCGTGGCGCTCCACTACCACTACGCGAGCCCGGCCCGGGAGCGTGAGGGGCTGGCCGCGCGGCGCCTGCTGGAGGCGGTGCCCGGCATCACGGTGGTCGACTTCCAGCCCGACGCGCGCTGGGGGCGCACGTGCACGCCGGCCCTGCAGGAGCAGCTCGGGCCCGAGGTGTGGCGACAGATGGCGCTCGACGACATCGACCGGGCGCGCGCGGCGGGAGCCACGCACCTGGCCGGCATCTACCACGGCTGCCACCGCGACCAGTGCCGCTTCGAGCGGGAGCGGCCGATCGTGGTCGAGCACTACCTGACGCTCTTCGCGCGCGGCCTCGGTATCGAGTTCGAGGACACCTACAAGAAGTACATGCACATGGGCGACCCCGACCGCATCCTCGCGGACGCGAGCCCGTGCATGGCCGCCAACGGGGTCGACCCGCAGCAGGCGCGCGGGCTGGTCGTCAAGACCTTCTCGGCATGAGCGTCGGCCCCCGTCCGGCGATCCAGTTCGCCCCGGAGGACGACGTCCCGATCCGGTACATGGAGCGCACGCGCGCCTACTACCAGGCGCTCGGCTTCAGCCCGTATCGCTGGGCCCACTTCACCGACGCGCCCTTCACGCCGCTCGCGGTGCCCCTCGCGCGGGCGCGCGTGGCGCTGATCACGACCGCGGCGCCGTTCCAGCCGGAGGCGGGTGACCAGGGGCCGCGCGCGCCCTACAACGCGGCCGCGAAGTTCTACCAGGTCTACTCGGCCCCGGTGGACAGCAAGCCCGACCTCCGGATCTCGCACGTGGGCTACGACCGCGCGAACACGGTGCCGGAGGATCTCGACGCGTACTTTCCCCTGACCCGGCTCCAGGAGGCGGTCGCGGCCGGGCGGATCGGCGGCCTGACCTCGCGCTTCCACGGGGCGCCGACCAACCGCAGCCACCGCGTGACCATGGAGACCGACGCGCCCGAGCTGCTGCGACGCTGCCGGGAAGACGGCGCCGACGCGGTGGTGCTGGTCCCCAGCTGACCGGTCTGCCACCAGACCGTCGGTCTGGCCGCGCGGCACCTGGAAGCCAACGGCCTGCCGACCGTGATCATGGGCTGCGCCCGGGACATCGTCGAGCACTGCGGGGTGCCGCGCTTCGTGTGGAGCGACTTCCCGCTCGGCAACTCGGCCGGACGGCCCTTCGACGCGGAGTCGCAGACCCGGACGCTCGAGCTGGCGCTGCGGCTGCTCGAGAGCGCCCCGGCGGCCCGGACCACGGTCGCGTCCCCGCTGCGCTGGACCGCGGACCCGGACTGGAAGCACAAGTACCTCGACGTGGGCAAGCTCACCCCGGAGGACATCGCGGAGCGGCGGAAGGAGTTCGACGTGGTGAAGGCGGTGGCGAAGGCCAAGCGCGAGGGCGCGTGAGCAAGCCGTTCGCGGGCGTCCGCATCCTGGACTTCACCCGCTACCTCGCCGGCCCCTACGGCACCTATCAGCTCGCCCTCCTGGGCGCCGACGTGATCAAGATCGAGTCGCACGAGGGCGACGAGACGCGCATCTCGCCCGCCGACCCCAAGTGGGCGGAGCGGAAGATGGCGCCGTCGTTCCTGTCCATGAACGGCAACAAGCGGTCGATGACCCTGGACCTGCGCCGGAACGAGGCGATCGAGGTCGTGAAGCGCCTGGTGGTGGGGGCGGACGTGGTCTGGGAGAACTTCCGGGGCGGGGTCATGGACCGGCTCGGGCTCGGCTACGAGGTCCTCTCCGCGATCAACCCGCGGCTCATCTACTGCGGCGTCTCCGGCTTCGGCCGCACCGGGCCGGAGAAGACGACCGCGGCCTTCGACGGCAAGCTCCAGGCGATGTCCGGGATCATGTCGATCACCGGCGAGCCGGCCTCGGGTCCCACCCGCGCCGGCTTCGCGCTCTGCGACACCATCGGCGGCATCACCGCGGCGCTCGCGGTGGCGAGCGCGCTCTACCAGCGCACCCACACCGGGCGCGGCCAGCTCGTGGACGTCGCGATGCTGGACGCGGCGCTGGCCTTCATCGCGGGGCCGGTGTCCGAGTACACGGTGGCGGGCGTCGAGCAGAAGCAGATCGGCAACGGCTCGGTGAGCCGCAAGCCGACCGCGAGCCGCTTCCGCTGCGGCGGCGGCTACATCGTGCTGGCCGTCCTCACCGAGAAGCAGTTCCAGGGCCTGATGAAGACGCTCGGCCGCGCCGACGCACTCGCGGACCCGCGGTTCAAGGACTGGCCGGCCCGCACCGCCAACGAGCCGGCGCTGCGTCAGATCATCGAGGCCGCGATGGCGGAGGGCGATCCCCGCGCCTGGGAGGCGCGCCTCACCGCGGCCGACGTGCCGTGCGGCTCGATCTGGAAGATCGACGAGATCGTCGGCCACCCGCAGCTCGAGCACCGCGACGTGCTGCAGACCATCGACTCGCGCTACGGCCCGATGCGTCTGGTGGGGGCGGGGTTCCGCCTCGAGCACGGCAGCCCGGGAATCGACCGCGAGCCGCCGACCCTCGGCGAGCACACCGACGAGATCCTGGCCGAGGCCGGCTACACCGCGGAGGAGATCGAGCGGCTGCGGCGCGACGCGGTGGTGTAGCGGGCCGGCGGATGAGGTCTCCGGTGACGGACGGCGTGGCGAGGACGGACCGGCACACCACGTTCTACCTCGACGCGGGCGCGGCCGACGCCCCCCTGATCGTGTTCGTGCACGGCTGGCCGGAGCTCTCCCTCAGCTGGCGTCACCAGCTGCCGTGCTTCGCCGACCTCGGCTTCCGCGCGGTCGCCCCCGACATGCGCGGCTACGGCCGATCGGGCGTCTACCGGCGCCACGAGGACTACGCGCTCGAGCACGCGGTGCGCGACATGATCGAGCTGCTCGACGCGCTCGGCCGGGAGAAGGCGGTGTGGGTGGGCCACGACTGGGGCAGCCCGGTGGTCTGGAGCCTGGCGAGCCACCACCCGGAGCGCTGCTGGGGCGTGGCCAACCTCTGCGTGCCGTACCTCGCGGCGGGCTTCTCCCCCCGGAACCTCATCCCGCTGATCGATCGCGCGACCTATCCGGAGGCGGAGTACCCGGTCGGGCAGTGGGACTACATGCTCTTCTACGAGGAGAGCTTCGACAAGGCGTGCGCCGCGTTCGACGCCGACCCGCGCAACACCGTGAAGGCTCTCTTCCGGAAGGGGAGTCCCGCGGGCCGAGGCAAGCCGTCTCGCACCGCGCAGACCCGCAGGGACGGGGGCTGGTTCGGCGGGGCCGGCCGCGCGCCCGACGTGCCGCGGGACCCCGACGTGGTGACCGATGAGGAGCTCGACACGTACGCGGCCGGCCTCGCGTGCAACGGCTTCTTCGGCCCGGACTCCTGGTACATGAACGCCGAGCGCAACCTGGCCTACGCCTCGAAAGCCAGGGATGGCGGCCGGCTCACCCTGCCGGTCCTGTTCCTGCACGGCGCGTACGACTACACGTGCGAGACCGTCGACTCCCGGCTGGCCGAGCCCATGCGGCGCGACTGCCGGAGCCTCACCGAGGTCGTCGTGCCGTCGGGGCACTGGATGGCGCAGGAGAAGCCGCGCGCGGTCAACGCGGCGCTCGCGCGGTGGCTGGCGACGGCGCTGCCCGAGGTCTGGCCCGTCCGGCCCCTCACGCGGTCCTGAAGAGGAGGCGACCATGCTGCGGACCCGCATCTGCGAGCTGCTCGGCATCGAGCATCCGATCGTCCTCGGCGGAATGGGGACCGGCACGTCGCCCGCGCTGGTGGCCGCCGTCTCCGAGGCGGGCGGCCTGGGCGTGCTGGGCGCGACCGCGCAGGATCCCGCCGCGGTCGCCCGCGACGCCGCGGCGATCCGCGCGCTGACCGGCAGGCCCTTCGGGCTGAACCTGCTCCTGTTCCGGGAGCGGCCCGGCCAGTACGACGGGCTCCTCGCCGCGCGGCCCCGGGTGGTCTCGACCGCGTGGCCGACGCTCGAGCAGGAGCTGGCCGGCTACGTCACGCGGGCTCACGCGATCGGGGCGCTGCTCATGCACATGGTCTCGACAGTGGCCGAGGCGCGGGCGGCCGCGCGGGCCGGGGTCGACGTGATCGTGGCGCAGGGCACCGAGGGCGGCGGCCACGTCGGGGTGATGGGCACCATGCCGCTCGTCCCCATGGTGGTGAGCGCGGTGGCGCCGGTCCCGGTGCTCGCCGCG
>DATFAJ010000595.1:0-11947 GCA_035254745.1 Candidatus Methylomirabilota bacterium
TACATCCAGGGGGCCGCGAAGCAGGCCAGCACGAGGGCCGAGGAGATCGGGCGGCTCCAGACCTCGGCCGCCGACGCCGCGCTCGGGTCGTCCGCGACCCACCGGCGCGCCGCGCGGCGGCCGCGCCAGAGCACCGCGACCAGGATCAGGAAGAAGAGGGCGTGCAGCGGGATCCGGGTGGCGTGCTCCCGGGCCACCTCGCCGATCACCGCCTGCTCGGCCGCGACCACGTCGCGCCCCGCCGCCGGCGCCTGGCTCAGCGCGCCCGTCCAGAGCACCGCGCTCCAGAGCGACGGCCCGTCCCGCTCGCCGAGCCGCCGGATCCGGTCCGCCTTCACCTGCGTCACTCGCGCGAGGCCCTCGTCGCACCGCCGCTGCAGGAGCGCGAGCCGGTACTGGGTGGCGAGGAGCGTGGAGAGACGCGCCTCCACCCGGGTGCGGGCCGCGTTGAGGTCGCCCAGGACCCCGTCGATCTGCTGCAGCACCACCTTGGGCGCGCCGGCGCCCGCGGCCGCCTCGCGCGAGCGCAGCCAGCTCTCGCGCAGGCCCGCGAGGCGGGTGCGCTCCTGCTCGACCCGGCTCGTCCACTGCGTCACCGCGTCGCTCCAGCCGCGGAGCCGGGCGCGCGTCGCCTCCCAGACGCTGCCGAGCTGCTCGATCACCGGCAGCGGCGGATTCGCCTCCAGCCGCGCCGCGGTCTCGTCGAGCCGGGCGCGCAGGTCGTCGGCCACCGCGGGCAGCCGCTCCAGGATGGTCTGGATCTCCCGGCTGGGCTTGATCGCGGCGTCCTGCGTCTCGAGGAGGCTCCGGATCTCCGCCGCCCGCGCCGCGACCTCCGCGAGCGGGATCGGGCCGCCGCTGTCCGCCGGCGCCTCGCCCGACTGCGCGCGCGCGCCGATGGCGTGCACGCCGATGGCGATGGCCAGGGTGAGGCCGAGAGCCCAGCCGGATCGTCCTCGCACGACGCGCATGTCGAGTCGCCCTCCAGACCCACGGAGTGTACCAAGCCCGTGCTATCCTGCTCGCGATGTTGTCGAGGGACATGACGACGTGACCCCGCTGGTCCGGCGCTACATCAAGACCAGCTTCGTCTTCCTGATGGCCGGGCTCGCGCTCGGCGCGTACATCGTGGTGGCCCAGTTCTGGCTCGACCGCTACCCGCCGCGTCTTCTCGTCACCGCCCACGCCCACCTGCTGCTGGTGGGCTTCATGCTGATGATGGTCATGGGCGTGGCCACCTGGATGTTCCCGCGCCCCGCCCGCGACGACACCGCCTACCGGCCCGGGCTCGCCGAGGCCGTGTACTGGACGATGACCGTCGCCACCGCGGCGCGCGCCGGCGCGGAGGTGCTCGTGGCCGCCACCGGCGTGCTCGGCTTTCGCGGGCTCATCGCGCTGGGAGGACTCGGCCAGCTCGTCGGCACCGCGCTCTTCGTGCTGAACATGTGGCGGCGCGTTCGGATGCCGCCCGCCGCCGCGCCCCGCTAGCTCCACGCTTTATGACGAGGGTCATATGGCCCGCGTCGACCCGGCGCTACCCTGTTCGAGTGGAGCCGGGGACCATGCGCCGCGCGGAGGAGCCGATCGTGAGCCGGGAAGCCGCGGTGCATGCGCGCCCCGGCCTCCCGGGCGCGGGCGCGTTCGACCGGAGCCCGTTCATCGTCATCTGGGAGACCACGCGCGCGTGCGCGCTGGCGTGCGTGCATTGCCGGGCCTCGGCGATGCCGCGCCGCGATCCGCGCGAGCTCACCACCGAGGAGGGCCGGGCGCTCCTCGAGCGCATCGTCGCCTTCGGCGAGCCGCCGCCGCTCGTGGTGCTCACCGGGGGCGATCCGCTGCGGCGCCCCGACGTGGCGGAGCTGGTGGCCCACGGCACGCGCCTCGGCCTCACGATGTCGCTCACCCCGAGTGGCACCGGGGCCGCGACCGCGGAGCGGCTGCGCGCGCTGCGAGACGCCGGGCTCGCGCGGCTGGCGGTGAGCCTCGACGGCGCGACCGCCGCCGCCCACGACGCGTTCCGGCGCGTCCAGGGCTCGCACCGCCACACCCTGCGCGTCGTCGAGGAGGCGCGCGCCCTCGGCCTGCCGCTGCAGATCAACACCACGGTGTGCCGCCAGACGGTGGCCGACCTGCCCGCGCTGGCCGAGCAGGTCGCGGGCTGGGGCGTGGTCCTGTGGGCGCTCTTCTTCCTGATCCCGGTGGGCCGCGCCCAGGCCGATCAGGCGCTCCCGGCCGACGACATCGAGCGGGTCCTCGAGTGGGCCGCGGATCTGCAGCGGCGGGTGCCCTTCGGCATCAAGACCACCGAGGCTCCCCACTACCACCGAGTGGTCGGCGCGCGTGCGGCCCGGGGGGCGGAGTCGAGCCGGCCGCGGTCACCGCGCGCGATGCGGGCGACCCGCGCGGTGACCGACGGCAACGGCTTCATCTTCATCGACCACGTCGGCGACATCTGCCCGAGCGGCTTCCTGCCCCTGCCGGCCGGCAACGTGCGCCGGGACGATCTGGTCGTGGTGTACCGCGAGGATCCCCTGTTCGTCGCGCTGCGGGATCCCTCCCGCCTCGGGGGGCGCTGCGGGCGCTGCGAGTGGCGCGAGCGCTGCGGCGGAAGCCGCGCCCGCGCCTACGCCCTCACCGGAGATCCGCTCGCCGAGGATCCCGGCTGCGGGTACGAGCCGCCGGCCGACTGAGTGCGCCGCGAGCCCGCGTGGTATTCTTCCGCGCGTGCCGCTTCTCGTGCTCTGGCTCCACGTGCTCGCCGCCATGACCTGGATCGGCGGCATGCTCTTCATCGCGCTGGTGCTGGTGCCCGTCGTGCGCCGGCTGGACGATCGCGCGCTCCGGACGCGGCTTGTCCAGACCACCGGCCGGCGCTTCCGCACCGTGGGATGGATCGCGCTCGTCATCCTGATCGCGACCGGCCTCGTGAATCTGTGGCTCCGCCCCTTCCTGCTTCACTCGCCGCGACTGCAGTGGAAGCTCGCGCTGGTCGCTCTGGCGCTCATCCTGAGCGCCATCCACGATTTCCATCTGGGGCCCCGGGCAGGTCTCCCCACCGCCGGCCCTTGGGCGCGCGCCCGGGCCTCGTGGCTGGCCAGGCTCAACGTCCTCGTCGCCCTGGTCATCGTGCTGCTCGGCCTATCGCTGTTCAGGTAGCCGGCGCGTCGGGCCCACCCGGAGCCGCTCCCGCGGAGCCCGCCCCGGTCGCGTGGCCATATGACCGGGATCATACCCACCGCCCCCCCAAGAGGCGTTCACTTGCACCGTGATGCCTTCGCCATCGTGACGCAGGATGACCGGGGGGCCAATGCCATGGTGCCGACGCCGAAACCCGATGAGAACCCGACCCCGCTCGGGCAGCGACTGCTCGACCGCCCGTTCCTGCTCTTGGCGGCCGGTCTGGTCGTGATGTTTGGCTTCTACACGCTCTGGGGCCTCTACGAGATCTTGACCCTGCCGAAGGGCGCGCTGCCATGACCCGGCCCCCGAGAGGAGGAGCACATGGAACAGCATGAAGCTCATTCCGCGATCGTGTCTCCGCGCGGCACCTGGTGGCGGCCCGCCGGCAAGCAGGAGAAGATGTGGGTCAGCATCGCCTTCGTCTGGTGCCTGATCCTGTTCGCCATGATGCCGTTCTGGCATTTCCGTGGCGGTCAGAACCCGTCCGGCGTCCGCTCACGGGTCGACCCCGCCGACTTCTCGGCGCGGGTCGAGAAGTTCATCGCCGACTACAAGGTCGGGGAGGATCACGGCGTCCCGGTGGTGGCGCCTCCCCCGGGCGCGGACGTCTACCTGATGGCGCAGATGTGGCGCTGGTATCCCGTCCTGCGGCTGACCAAGGGCGTGCGATACATGCTGCACCTCTCCTCGGTGGACCTGAACCACGGCTTCAGCCTGTATCCCGTGAACCTGAATTTCCAGGTCATTCCCGGCTACGACTACGGGCTGAAGATCGTGCCCAACAAGTCGGGAGACTTCCGGATCATCTGCAACGAGTTCTGCGGGCTCGGTCACCACATGATGGTCGGCAAGGTCGTGGTCACCGAGTAGCGCGAGAGGAGCCCCCACCATGTCTACCGCGATCCACGGACTGGCGACCCGATTCCGGACCTGCGACGTGACGGGCCTCAAGGTCAACTGGCACGCGGAGACACTCGTCAAGGTCAACGCGGTGGTGGCCGTCGTGAACTTCCTGATCGGGATCATCGCCGCGTTCGGGGTCGTGATGACCCGCTGGCAGGCGGTCCACCTCCTTCCCGCCGACCTCTTCTATCGCTTTCTGACCCTCCACGGCCTGAACATGCTCATCTTCTTCATCATCTTCTTCGAGATGGCCATCCTCTACTTTGCCGGGCCGATCCTCCTGAGCTCGAGATTGCCCGCACCGCGGGTGGGATGGCTCGCCTTCGGCCTGATGGTCCTCGGCATGGCGGTCACCAACGCGATGGTGCTGCAGGGGAAGGCCGACGTGCTCTTCACCTCGTATCCGCCGCTGCAGGCGGATCCGCTCTACTACGTCGGGATCATCCTGTTCGCGGTGGGCGCCCTCATCGTGACGTGCCTCTTCTTCGCCACCCTCGTGGTGGCCAAGCGAGAGCACACCTACGAAGGGTCCATCCCGCTGGTGAGCTTCGGCGCCCTGACCGCCGCCATCATCGCGGTGATCACCCTGCTCCACGGGGCGGTCATCTACATTCCCACGCTGCTGTGGTCCCTCGGGTACATGAATGTCGATCCCGAGGTCTACCGGATGGTGTGGTGGGGCCTCGGACACTCGTCCCAGCAGATCAACGTCGCCGCTCACGTCTCGGTCTGGTACTTGCTCGCGGCCCTCACCGTCGGGGGCGTGGTCGTGAGCGAGAAGGTCAGCCGCATGGCCTTCGCGCTCTACATCCTCTTCATCTCGATGGCGTCGGCTCACCACCTGCTGGTCGACCCGGGCATGGGGCCGGCGTGGAAGATCTGGAACACCAGCTATGCCATGTACCTGGCCGTGCTCGCGAGCATGGTCCACGGCTTCACGGTGCCGGCCGGGATCGAGATGGGCCAGCGGCTACGGGGTTACACTCGGGGAACGTTCGAGTGGCTCAAGAAGGCACCCTGGGGCGATCCCGGGTTCTCGGGGGCCGCGCTGTCGATCGTGATCTTTGGCTTCCTCGGCGGCGTGACCGGTGTGACCATCGGGACGGAACAGATCAACATCATCGCCCACAATACGCTGCGCGTCCCCGGCCACTTCCACACCACGGTCGTCGGAGGCACCGCCCTGGCCTTCATGGCCGTCACGTACTACGTGCTGCCCCTGATCTTCAGAAAGCGGGTGGCGTTCTGGGGGTTGGCGAAGATTCAGCCCTACCTGTTCGGGATCGGGATCGTCATCCTCGGGATGTCGATGATCTTCCAGGGGATCTTCGGCGTTCCGCGCCGGAACTGGGACATCTCCGCCCCGGGTGCCGTCTTCCAGATCGAGTATCATCCCGTCGTTCAGCTCTTCCAGGCGACCATGGGTATCGGGGGGCTCCTCGCCATCGTCGGGGGGCTCGCGTACATCCTGATCGCGGTGGTGACCGTGTTCTTCGGTCGCCCCTTCCGGCTGGCCGACTCTCATGATCTGTCCGGTGTTCCGCAGGGCGTGTGGAAGCTCCCCCTGCAAGCGCACGAGGGAGCCCCGGTCGTCGCCGTCCACCAGAGCGGGACCCCGGGCACGGTCGTCCTCGTGTTCATCTTCCTCGCGTGCTTCATGCTGTACTACTTTGCGAACTGGAAGATCCTGTCCTTCGTGTGGAAGGTCGGATAGGCGATGCGTCCCTCGAGGCTGCCGGCGGTCGTCCTCGTCCTGTGGCTGACCTCCACCCTGCTCTGGTGGGGGTTCGCCTTCATGCCGATGTCGGCGACTCCTCCGGAGTGGCTGACCGCGGCCCGCGCGGTCTGCTTCGGCTCGCTCGAGAGCGGACTGCCTGCCCCATACGGCTGGATGCTGCTCATCCTCGGCCCGGCGAGCTTCCTGGTCGGGATCTTCGTGATCTGGGGCTCGGAGCTTGGAGCCTCCGTGGCCGCGCTGGCCCGATCTCCGGTCGGTGCGTGCGCATTCGCGGTGATCGCGGCGGGCCTGACGACCGAGGGCGTCTGGATCTTCACGCAGGTCCGCGTGGGGCTGGCCGTCGCGGCGTGGGCCCCGGGCGCCCCGGACTCGTCGGATCTCCCCGGCACGTACCCTCGCCAGGCCGCGGTGGCCCCGGACTTCGTTCTCGTCGATCAAGACGGGGCGAAGATCTCACTCGACCGCTTCAAGGGACGGCCCGTGCTGCTGACCTTCGTGTTCGCGCACTGCCAGACCATGTGCCCGCTCCTCGTCGAGAACATCAAACAGGCCTCGCCCAGCGTTCCGCCGAGCGAGGTCTTGCTGGTCACGCTCGACCCGTGGCGGGATACGCCGAGCTCGCTGGCCGGCATCGCACGGCAGTGGGACGTCCCGAGCAACTTCCACGTCCTCTCCTCGCCGAGCGTGGCCGAGGTCCTGCGCGTGGTCAGCGCCTACCAGGTGCCCTTCGAACGGAACGAGAAGACCGGAGACATCGTCCATCCCGGCGTGGTCTTTCTCATCGACGCCCAGGGCCGGCTCGCCTATACCTTCAACAATCCCCCGCCGGCGTGGATCCGCGAAGGGCTCGCGCGGCTCGACCGGACCGGCGCCAATGCCGGCTGAACCCCTCGTCCGCTATGACTACTGGCGGCCGATCGGCACCCGCGGGCTCGCACACCTCATCGAGGGTATCGACCGGGTCTTCGATCGGACGTATTCATCGAAGTACAACCCGCTCCACCGCACCGGCACACTGGCCGCCCTCTGCCTCACGGTAGCCCTGGTCACCGGTGTCTACCTGATCTTCGTCTACGAGGTCGGGCGCCCCTACGAGTCGATGACCGGCATCCAGGGCGACCCCTATCTCGGGCGATGGATCCGGGCCCTGCACCGCTATGTCTCCGACGCCGCCGTCGTCGCCATGCTGATTCACGCGCTGCGCCTGCTGGTCCAAGGCAAGACGTGGGGGCCGAGAACGCTGGCCTGGATCACCGGGATCCTGCTCGCCGGGATGATGTTCGTGTCCGGTGTGACCGGCTTCGTCCTGGTCTGGGACGAGTTCGGCCAGAGGCTGGCGGTTGCGGGCGCCAAGATGCTCCGGCTCCTTCCTCTCTTCCCCGAGCCCCCGGACCGGGCCTTCGTCGGAGACACGCCGGTCCCTTCGCAGTTCTTCTTCATGAATCTCTTCCTGCACGTGGCCGTCCCTCTGGGGATGATCGGCTTTCTGTGGCTCCACACGTCCAGGCTCGCCCGGGCGGCGTGGTTCCCGGAGCGGAGGGTGGTGTGGTGGGCCCTCACCGGGCTCGTTCTCCTCTCCCTGCTCTGCCCCGCTCCGCTTCCCCCGGCGGCCGATCTGCTGGCCATTCCCGGCCGCGTGAACACGGACTGGCTCTACGGCTTCTGGATTCCCCTGGTGCAGAGCTCACCGGCCGCCGGCCTGGCGACCTTCGCGCTTCTCGCCAGCCTGCTCCTGTCGCTGCCGTGGCTGGTCGGGCCCCGTGAGGACGCCCGGCCGCCGGCGGCCTTCGTCGACCCGGAGCGCTGCGAGGGCTGCCAGCAGTGCTTTCGTGACTGTCCGTATGACGCGATCCAGATGATCCCGGGCAAGCACCCCGAGGTGCACCCGCTCCTCGCCCACGTTCTTCCGGACCTGTGCGTGAGCTGCGGCATCTGCGCGGGCTCGTGCGCGTCCCTGGCGATCGGCCCCGACCGCCGGACCGCAGCCCATCAGCTCGCCTCGGCGCGGCAGCTCGTGGCCGGCACCGCGAGCCCTAAACAGAGAGCGCTGGTGGTCAGCTGCCGGAACAACGGCGGCGTCGCCACGAGGCTGCGGGACCGGCTCGAGCAGAATGACTCGGTGGAGCACTTCGAAGTGGACTGCGTCGGAACGCTCCACCCCGCGACCGTGTCCTATCTCGGCAGTCACTTCGGCAACACCGCGGTACTCGGATGCCCCGCGCAGAACTGCGTCCACCGGGAGGGCGCCATCCTCGCCGACGCGCGCATCCTCGGAGAGCGGGCTCCGGCCGTCCCGGGGCGAATCGCGCGCCTGCCCGTTCGTGTCTATCACTACTCGATGGGTGAATGGCCCGCGATCACCGCGTTGCTCGACACCCTGGCGCGGCCGTCTCCACCGAGCCGCCTCGGGGCGCTCGGCCGCGGCTCCCGCGGTGCCTTCGCGATGGGGCTCAGTGCCCTCCTCCTCGGCGGGGTGGCCCTGGGAAGTCGGTGGCCCCAGGGGGCGGCCCCGGAGCATGCCCTCCTGAGATTGGGCTGGCGCCTCACCGGCCAGGTCAAGGAGCGGTGCCGCGATCTCACCCCCCAGGAGCTGGCCAAACGCCCGGTCCATATGCGCGTGCCGCGCGAGTGCGTGACCGAGGTCTTGTCCTACGACTTGAAGGCCGTCGTCGATGGGCAGATCGTGGCGGAGAAGACGGTGAGATCGCCAGGCTTGCGGGCGGATCGGCCGTTGAACGTGCAGGAGGACCT
Source organism: Candidatus Methylomirabilota bacterium (assembly GCA_035254745.1). Taxonomy (GTDB): domain Bacteria; phylum Methylomirabilota; class Methylomirabilia; order Rokubacteriales; family CSP1-6; genus CAMLFJ01. The sequence continues at coordinate 8,573 of DATFAJ010000595.1, forward strand.
GCGCGTGATTCCGGGAGATCACGACGTGCGCGTGACATTCACGCCACACGAGGCGGGCGGTCCCGGCAAGGTGCTGTCGCTCGAGCGGAGGGTCCGCTTCGACCGCGGGCGCGTCGTGTTGGTCACCTACGACAACGATAGCCTCGTCGCCCGGTAGGACACCGGCTGCGCCATTTGCGGGCGGCCCCCGGCCCGACGGACCCTAGTGGCCCGACGTCGACCGCCCACCCCGCAGACCACGCAGCAGCGCCTCGTGCGGGCCGCCCATCGCGTCGTCGCGGACGACGATGGCCCCGTCGGGGTCGAGCAGCGTGATGACCGAGGAGTGGTTGAAGTTCCCGTCCGGCAACCTGCGGTACTTGACGCCGAGTAGCGCGGCGATGTCGCGGACCGTATCCTCCGGCGCCCGGAGCAGCCGCCAGCGGGACTCGTCCACCCGACGGGCTCGCGCCAGCGCCTGGAGGGCGTCCGGCGTGTCTCGCTCCGGATCGAGGCTCACCAGGACGATCCGGAGATCGGCCTTGATGCGGGGGGGCAGCTCGCGCTCCATCCGCTGCAGATCGGCGATCAGGAGCGGGCACGCGTCCGGGCAGCTCGCGTAGAACATGCTGATCAACACCGGATGGCCTCGGAAGAGGTCCAGGCCGACCGCCCGACCGCGCTGGTCCACGAGCGACGCCGAGAGCGCGTAGACGGAGTCTCCCCGCGGTGGAGCCGCCTCCATGGCCTCGTGGCGATGACCCTGGGCCGCCGCCGGCGGCGCGACGGCGACCCCGGCGGCCAGGAGGCCCGCGACCGCGATGGCCACGACCTTCATCGTGAAGCGACCTCGCCGTCGCTCGCGCAGCGGAACCCGAGCGCGCGCATCGTGTACCGCGCCTCCAGCGAGCTGCGGAAGGCCAGCCGCATGAAGCCCGCGTAGTCCTCGTTGTCCCCGGCGGTGAACGCGCCCGTCCCGCAGAACGGGATACGATCCGCGCTCTTGCCGCTCCGGCTGTCGCCGGAGACGAGCGTGCTGTTGTAGTCGAGGACCCACTCCCACACCAGTCCGTGGAGGTCGCGGATCCCCCAGAAGTTGGCCGGCCCGCCGCCCACGTCGGGCAGCTCTCCCGTCGCCGGCTTCGCGTACCAGGCGAGGATCCGCTCCCGGAATCCGGGCTCCTCGGCACCATCCGGGCTCGTATCTCCGGCGGCCGCCGCGAGCTCCCACTCGACCTCCGTCGGCAGCCGCTTGCCCCGGGCGCTGCAGTAGGCCCTGGCGGCGAACCAGCTGACACGCGTCACCGGCTGCTCGGGGCGGGCGTCGGGCCCCAGCTCCGTCGGTCCCGCCCAATGGGCCAGGTAGCCGTCGTCGGCAAATACGCGGGCCACCCGGTCACGCCGCCAGCCGCGGTGGCCGGTGACGAAGCTCAGGAACTCGGCGTTGGTCACGGGCAGACGGTCCAGCGCGAAGGCGGCGACGTCGACGGTCGTCACGCCGGGCGCGGGCGCGTAGACCGGGTGGAGCACCCCCGGGCCCACTCGCGCCATGTCGCCTGGCGACGCCGCCGGCACGCCGGCGCCCGCGAGGACGAGCGCCAGCGTGACGAAGGCCAGGCGCCGCATGGCTCAGCGGGCCGCCCCCGGGGGCAGCTTGATCTTGGCGCGGGCGTCCGTCACCTCGGCGGCGGTCACCTGGTCCCCCTGGTTGCCCCAGGCGTTGCGCACGTACGTCAGGATGTTGGCGATCTCGTCATCCCGGAGCTGGCTCATCGGCGGCATGACCGAGTTGAACGGCTTGCCGTTGACCGTGACCGGCCCGGTCAGCCCCTTGAGCACGATCTCGATCGCCCGCTGCTTGTTCGCCATGAGGTAGTCCGACTTCGCCAGCGGTGGGAACACGCTCGGGAGCCCCTGACCGGTCGCCTGGTGGCAGACCGAGCAGGTGCCCCTGAAGAGCTGTTCACCCGCCGCGATCTGCGTCTTGATGTCGAGCGTGCCCTTCTCGAGCGCACTGGCGGCGGACGCGATGGCGGGCGACGAGGGCCCGGCCTTCTCGCTGATGTAGTCCACGTCGACCTCCTTGCCGGAGTACACGAGCCGGTTCTCGGGGCCGTCGACCTTGAGCATGCCGAGCGCCCCCTTGTTGAAGGTCCGGAAGATCGAGTGGTCCACGATGATGTACGTTCCCGGCACCTCGGTCTTGAACTCGACGATGGCGGAGCCGCCCGCCGGGATCAGCGTCGTCTGGACGTTCTCCTGATAGCGGGAGCCGCCCTCGGTGTAGACGCGGTCGAAGATCTCGCCGATGACGTGGAAGCTGCTCACGAGGTTCGGGCCGCCGTTGCCCACGAAGACCCGGATGCGCTCACCGACCTTGGCCTTGAGCGCCTTGTCTCCCACCAGGGCGCCCTCCGAGCCGTTGAAGAGCACGTAGGTGGCCCGCTCGTCGATGGCCTTCTGCATGTCGAAGGGTTGGGCACCCTTCTCGCGATACGAGCCCACGGTGTAGAAGTCGCCCTGCATGATGTAGAACTCCCGGTCGACCTTCGACAGGCCCTGGGGCGGCTCGACCAGGATCAGACCGTACATCCCGTTGGCGATGTGCATCCCGACCGGGGCCGTGGCGCAGTGGTAGACGTACAGGCCCGGGTTCAGCGCCTTGAAGGTGAACTGCGACTCGTGGCCGGGGGCCGTGAAGCTGCTGGTGGCGCCGCCGCCGGGTCCGGTCACGGCATGCAGGTCGATGTTGTGCGGCATCTTGTTGTCCGGATGGTTCTGCAGGTGGAACTCGACGGTGTCGCCCTGGCGCACCCGGATGAACTTGCCGGGCACGTGGCCCCCGAACGTCCAGAAGGTGTACTCGACACCGTCCGAGATGGGCAGGTTCACCTCGCGGACTTCCAGGTGGACGACCACCTTGGCCGGATCACGTCGGGTGATCGGCGGCGGCACCTCGGGGGCGCTGGTCAGCACGGCCTCGATGGGGGCCCCCGCCTGGGCCGGAGCGGCCGCCACCGGCTTGGCGGGAGGCCGGTTCTGCGCGGACGCCTCGTGGGTCGATATCAGCACCAACCCGAAACCTGCGACCATTGCCGCCATGCTCAGGAATCCCGGGACGATGGACCGCGGCTCCATGTTCTCCCCTCTCTCGTTCCTCGAAATAGCCGCCGACCGCCACACGCCAGACTCGGAAGGTTCGCGCCGGCGCGAAACCGCGGCCGAAGCACCTTGTACCTATTAGTACAAGCACTCCGGGAGAGTCACTATGATCGGCGTCATACGGGGCAAAGCGACCGATTCGGGTGGCACGAGCCCCGGTTCCGGAGCCGGGCCTCCCGAGCCTTCAGCGGCCGCGGCTCAGGGGAAGGCGCGGAACGTCCGCAGCAGGGAGGC
>DATFAJ010000596.1:0-5571 GCA_035254745.1 Candidatus Methylomirabilota bacterium
GCGGTGGCCAAGGCCGGGTTCGTCGAGAAGTGGGGCGCGAGCTTCTGGGAGATCGACGGCGCGCCCGCCGCCTACGTCGATTTCACCGCCGCGGTGGAGACCCCGGTTCCCCAGACCTACCAGGTGCCGCGCGCCGCCTTCGACGAGCTGCTGCTGCGTCACGCCGAGCGCTCGGGGGTGCTCGTGCGCGAGGAGCATCGCGCGCTGGACGCGGCGTTCGATCCCGACGGGGTCACCCTGCGATTCACCGGGCCCGCCGGGCCCGGCGAGGCCCGCGTGCAGGCGGTGGTGGACGCCTCCGGCCGCGCCGGCCTGTTGGCGCGCCGGATCGGGGGCCACGAGACGGACGCCATGCTGCAGCACGTCGCGGTGCACGCCCAGTACGAGGGCATCCCCCGGCCCGAGGGCCGTCCCGCCGGCGACATCCGCGTGCTCACGCGACGGGACGTGGGGTGGGTCTGGCTGATCCCGATCTCGGAGGGCCTCACGAGCGTGGGGGTCGTGGTGCCCCAGGCCCTCCACCGGCGCGAGGGACGGGCGACCGCGGAGGAGATCCTCGAGCACTACCTGGGGCAGACGCCGGCCGCCCCCGCGCTGCTGCGCGCGGCCCGCCGCGTCTCCCCGGCGCGCTTCGACGCGGACTACTCCTACCTCGCGCGCGTGATGGCGGGGGACCGCTGGGTCGCGGTGGGCGACGCGGCCGCGTTCCTCGACCCGATCTTCTCCACCGGGGTGCTGCTCGCGATGCAGGGTGGGCTCGAGGCGGCGGCGGCGATCGACGCGGGGCTCCGGGCGGGCGATCTCTCAGCTAGGCGCTTCGAGGGCTACGAGCGGCTGGTGCGGCGGCGCTACCACTACTTCCGCCGCTTCGTGGTGGGCTTCTACGATCCCTACTTCCGTCGGCTGCTGTTCCGGCGATCGCGCCGGCTCGGCATCTACGAGGCGGTGCTCTCCGCCCTGGCCGGCAACTGGCGCCCGACCCTCCGCACCCGGCTCCGTATCCAGCTCTTCTTCGCGATCGTGGCGGTGAAGCGCTTCTTGCGGGTGGCCCCGCCGGGCGATGCGGGCTGGCGGTGCGCAGCCGCCGATCTCACGTCCGAGGGGGCGCCGCCGCCTCGTCGGTGACCGGGAAGTAGCGGCGCGCCGCGTCGGTCTGGTTCTCGTAGATCGAGCCCTGGTGGAGCGCGGGGGGCAGGGGCATGCGCACCGGGGCCGGCACCAGGCGCGGCTCGACGCTGGGCTCGCCGGTGATCAGCCGGGCGTCGAAGTCGGCGAGGTTGGACACTCCCATGAGCGGCCAGGCGTCGGCGGCCCCGTACTCGTAGAGCAGCAGCGTGCGCGGCAGGCTCGAGACGTTCTGGGCCGAGCCGTGCACGAGGCGCACGTGGTGGAAGCTCATGGAGCCGGCGCGCCCGGTGAGGGGTACCGCCCGTGCGATCTCGTCGCGGATCGCGGCCGGATCGATGGCCCCGCAGAAGTAGCGTCCCCCCTGGCGGTCGCCGGTATGGTGATCGAAGGTCGGCCCGCGATGGGTGCCCGGCACCACCAGGAGCGGGCCGTTGTCGCTGGTGCAGTCGTCGAGCATGACCCCGACCGCGAGCAGGTCGTCGTTGGTGTGCGGGTAGAACGCCCAGTCCTGGTGCCACTCCACCGGCGAGCCGTAGCGCGGCGACTTGAGATTGATCTTGGAGCCGTGCAGGCGGACCGCCTCGCCGAGGAGCGCGGTCAGGATCGCCACCAGGCGCGGATGGCGCATGAGGCGGTCGAACACCGGGAAGAACCGGTGGGGCGTCTTCACCCGGCGCACCCGCGGATCGCCCGGGCGGTGGCCCGGCTCGAGGTCGTAGACGTCGGTGTGCGCGGTCACCGCGCGCGCGCCGTCGAGGATGCGCGCGAGCTCGCGGCGCACCGTGTCGAGGACGGCGGCGTCGAGCACGTCGGGGACCACCAGATAGCCCTGCTCGCGGTAGAAGGCCACGTCGGAGGGAGAGAGCATGGGGAAAGCGTAGCACGGGACACGCGACGCTTGACAGGGCCGCGCGGCTGACCGACATTCGGAGCGCGTCGTCGGGGTCAAAGACGATCCAAGGGGGACACGCCATGCTCGATTCGCGCATCAGCCGCCGCTCACTCCTCGCCGGGGCCGTCGGGACCTCCGCCGTGCTGACGTTGCCGCGGCCGGCCGCGCCCGCGGTGAAGAAGGGCACCAGTCTCAAGCTCTGGATCCTCAAGACCTACGTGGAGCCGACCAACAAGGCGATCGAGGCGAGCGCCCAGCGCTGGGCCCAGAAGAACGGCGCGAGCGTCACCGTCGAGTACTTCACGTTCGAGGACATGCAGACCAAGTACGTGGCCGCGATCGAGAGCAACAGCACCCCCGACATCGGCCAGCTCGAGACCAGCGCCCCGGCGCGCTTCGCGGGCATGGGCCAGCTCATCGACCTCACCACCTTCGCCCGGCAGATCGAGGGCCAGGTGGGCAAGGCGCCCGCCAACGTGACCGCGGTGACCATGGTCGGCGACAAGGTGTACTCGCTGCCGTGGTACGTGATGGGCGGCTTCTGGTACGTGTGGCGCGACGTGTTCGAGAAGGCCAAGCTCAAGATGCCGTCCACGTTCGAGGAGGCCAAGCACGCCGCCACCGTGCTCAACCGGCCCAAGGACAACTTCTACGGCATGGGCCAGAGCTGGAACCGCACCTCGGACGGCTACGGGGTGATGCAGAGCCTGATGTACTCCTACGGGGTCGGCTGGGCCGGCAAGGACGGCAAGTACAAGTCGATCAAGACGCCCGCGATGCAGAGCGTGATGAAGTGGGCGACCGACATCTACAAGGACGGCATCCAGCCGGCCGACACCCTCACCTGGACCGGCTCGGGCAACAACGAGAACTTCATCGCCAAGAACATCGCCCAGACCTCCAACGGCCCCAGCATCACCTTCGCGCTCGAGAACGCGCTCGCCAAGGCCACCGACGCCAAGGACCGGAAGGCGAAGGAGGAGGCGCTCGCCAATCACGTGGCGCTGCCGCACCCGGCCGGGCCGGACGGCCGTCGGATGTGGGCGATCGCGATGAGCTTCGGGATCTTCAAGACCAGCAAGGATCCGGAGGCGGCCATGAGCCTGATCGCCCACCTGCTGTCTCCCGAGGAGACGGTGGCGGTCATGAAGGACTCCTACGGGCAGTTCGGCCCGGTCCTGGACAAGGCGCGCGCGGCCTCGAAGGACTACTTCAACAAGAACGACAACTACCGCACGTTCGGCCGGGCCGCGGAGTGGTTCGCCCCCACCGGATGGCCCGGCCCTACCACCGCGGCGGCCGCCGAGGTGCAGGCGAGCAACGTGCTGACCGACGCGCCGGCCAAGGTGATCGTGGACAAGTGGTCGGTCGATCAGGCCATCGACTGGGAGGACAAGAAGATCAAGGAAATCTACGACACCCTGCGCGGGTGACGTGGCGCTCCCTCACACCGTCGGCATCCCGGCCGTGCGGCCGCGCGCCTCCGTCTGGCGGCGCGCCCGCACCCGGGAGGCCGGGACGGCGCTCCTGTTCCTGCTGCCGCTGTTCGTCCTGGTGGTGGCCCTCATCGTCTACCCGGTGTACCGGGCGGTCTGGCTCTCGCTCACCGACAAGCTGGTGGGCTACCCCGAGCGCTTCGTCGGCCTCCGCAACTACGCCTACCTGGCGCAGGACGACACCTTCCGCGCGGTCATCCGCAACAGCGTGGTCTTCACGGTGGGCTCGGTGGGCCTCAAGGTGATCACCGGGGTGCTGATGGCGCTGGTGCTCAACAACGTCATCCGCGGCCGCAACTTCCTCCGCGGGCTCTTCCTGCTGCCCTGGATCACCTCGACGGTGATCATCGCGCTCACCTGGCGATGGATGTTCGACGCCTTCCCGGGCCGCGGCTTCTTCAACAGCGTGCTGCTCGACGCCGGGCTGCTGCACCGGCCGATCGCGTTCATGGCCACGCCGGAGGGCGCCATGATGGCGGTGATCGTGGCGAACTGGTGGCGCGGCTTCCCGTTCTTCGGGGTGTCGTTCCTGGCCGGGCTCGCGGCCATTCCCCGCGAGCTCTACGAGGCGGCCTCGGTCGACGGGGCCTCCGCCGGGCGCCGCTTCTGGCACGTCACGCTCCCCGGGCTCAAGCACGTGATGATCGTCACCACGCTGCTGAGCTTCATCCTCACCATCAACGACTTCAACATCGTCTACGTGATGACCCGCGGCGGCCCCGGCACCGCGACCCAGATCTTCGCGACCTACTCCTACCAGGTGGCGTTCGGCCAGCTCCGCTGGGGCCGTGGGGTGACCATCTGCCTCTTCGTGGTCCCGATCCTGGTGCTCGGCATCGTCCTGATCAGCCGCTACCTGCTCCGCGACCGCGACTAACCGCCCGGAAACAACCAGACACCGAATGATCGTCGCAAACGGAATGGTAGATGTGGTGGGGGGGCATGGGGGAGGAGCGCCGCCGCTCCCCCCCATTCAGAAGGGGGGCGCCGGTTGAAAGCCCTCACGTGGCTCGGCATGGCCGTCTTCCTCCTCGTCATCCTGGTGCCGTTCTGGTGGATCGCCAGCATGTCGTTCAAGACCTACGAGCAGATCCAGTTCGCCACCAGCATCTACGTGCCGAACCCGTTCACCTGGGAGAACTACACCGGGCTCTGGACCGAGACCCGCTTCCCGCTCTGGCTGCGCAACAGCCTGGTCACCGCGCTGGTGGTGACCGCGACCACCACGGTGGTGGCGAGCCTCGGCGGCTACGCGGTGGCGCGCCTGCGCTTCCCCGGGCGCGAGTCGGTGGCGAGCCTGATCCTGATCCTCTACCTGATCCCGCCCGCGCTGCTGTTCATCCCGCTCTACCGGGTGCTGGCCGAGCTGGGCGCGACCAACCGCCTCTCGTCGCTCTTCCTCTCCTATCCGACCTTCACGGTGCCCTTCTGCACCTGGCTCCTGATCGGCTTCTTCAAGGCCTTGCCCGACGAGCTGGAGGAAGCCGCGCTCATCGACGGGGCGGGGCGCGTCACCGCGTTCTGGCGGGTCCTGCTGCCGCTGGCCGCCCCGGGGCTGGTGGCCTCCGCCATCTTCGCGTTCACGCTCTCGTGGAACGAGTTCCTCTACGCGCTGGTCTTCATCCAGGACGAGCAGGCGATCACGGTGCCGGTGGGCCTCAACCTGCTCATCTACGGCGACGTCTTCCACTGGGGCGAGCTGATGGCGGCGTCGGTCATCACGACCATCCCCGTCGTCGTGCTGTACATGTTCATTCATCGCTGGATGGTCGAGGGGCTCGTGGCGGGTTCAGTCAAGGGCTGATCCCCGTCTGACCGCGTCGAAGAGTGAGGGGAAGAGAGGAATCAGCAGCGAGCTGGAAGCTGTCTTGGAGTGCTACGACCCCATCGGAAGTCCGGCGAGGCGCGCAAGGTAGGCCAAGATGACCAGCACGAGGAGCGCGAGACCGATCCATAGTCCCTTACGCCAGCGAGCCTCCCAGCGCAGACGGCGGTGGGCGCGGGCACGGCGACGCTCCTCTAGCTCGATTTGCCGCACTTCAGCGGGGGGACGAC
>DATFAJ010000597.1:0-4271 GCA_035254745.1 Candidatus Methylomirabilota bacterium
CGCGCTCGTCGACGGCCTCGCCATCCTGGGCCTGGCCATGCGCGTGGGCTGGCTGGGGGGCTCGCTCGGAGTCGGCGCGATCATCGCGCACCGCGGCTCGGGCGCGGCCTATCTCGCGGTCGCGGTCGCCTACCTGCTGGGCGGCCTCGCCCTGCTCCCGGCCCGCGCGCGCTCGCCGGTCGTCACCGGCGCGCCCGACTCGATCTGGCGCGGCGTGACCGGCTTCGTGACCGCGGTGCGCGAGGACCGCATGCTGCTGGTGCTGATGCTGCTCACCGCCGGCGCGGAGGTGCTCGGCTTCGCGCACCAGGCGCTCCTGCCGAGCCTCTCGCGCGACGTGCTGCACACCGGGCCGGAGGGACTGGGCGCGATGAGCGCGGCGCGCGCGGTGGGCGGCATGCTGGGCCTGGCCGTCTCCATGCGCGGGCTCCTCGGGGGCGGCGGCGCGGTGTTCGTGGGGGTGCTGGTGGCCTTCGGGGCGAGCCTCGTCGCGCTGGGCGGCGCCCCCTACGTGGTGGGCTTCACCGGGGTGATGGTCGTGGTGGTGGCGGCCAACGCGGCCGGCGCCCTCGCCGACCTCCTCGCCCAGAGCCTGCTCCAGCTGAGCGTGCCCCATCACCTGCGCGGGCGCGCGGGCGGCGCCTGGGTGGTGGCGATCGGCTTCGCGCCGCTCGGTCAGATCCAGATCGGCGCGCTCGCCTCGCTGCTCGGGGTGAGCGCGGCGCTCGGGGTGAGCGGCCTGGCCCTGGTGGCGCTCGCCTGCGCCACCGTCTTCTTCTACCCGCGGCTGCGCGCGCTCTGATCCTCGCGGCCGGCGGCGCGTTGCCGGTGCCGCCGGACCTTGATAGGCTCGGAGAGCATGAGCCACCGAGATTCCGCAGGCGAGCCACAGGGAGGGGACATGGCCGGAGCGAGCGTGTCGGAGATGGCCCGGGACATCGTCGTCGCGTTGATCCAGTCCGGCAAGATCCAGCTCGACGCCAACGCCAAGAAGCAGGGCGAGTGGCTGGGCGATCTCTTCAAGGCGGTCCACCAGCGGATCGTGGTCCAGGGCGCGATCGAGGTGCTCGTGGAGGACCAGCTGAAGCACTTCGACCTCGAGGACCTGCGCCAGCTGCGCGAGCTGCTCGACGCGGAGATCGCCGCGCGCAGCTAGCGCTCATCCCGCCGTGGTCAGGCCGCGGAGGCGATAGGCCGGCACCGGCCGGGCCAGGCCCTTCAGGGCGAGCGGGCCCACGCTCTCCGCGTCGATCATCCCTTCCACCGCCGCGGCGACCCGCGCCGAGATCAGGATCTGCCCACCGCCCGCCTCTCCGCACAGCCGCGCCGCGAGGTTCGTGACCGTCCCGATCGCCCCGTAGTCGAGCCGTCCCTCGAAGCCGATGGCGCCGATGGTGGCGTAGCCCTGGGCGATGCCCACCCCGAGGGCGAGGTCCCAGCCGCGCTTGTGCCAGCGGGCGGCGAGCCCGGCGCTCCGGTCCCGCATCGCGACGGCCATGCGGATCGCACGCGGGGCCGGATCCGGGACCTCGACCGGATCGTTGAAGAAGACCATCATCCCGTCGCCGGTGAAGCGCTCCAGCGTGCCCTCGTGGGCCAGGATGAGCCGGCCCATCTCCGCGTGGTACTCGCGCAGCACGCCCATCAGCTCCTCGGGCTCGGCGGACTCGGCGAAGGCGGTGAAGCCGCGCAGGTCCACGAATACCACCGTGACTTCGCGGCGGTGTGGAGCCAGGGGGTCGGCGGCGCCGCCAGCCACGATCAGCTCCGCGAGCTGGGGCGAGAAGAAGCGCTTGAGCCGGCCCAGGCGCTCGAGCTGGGCCACCTGCTCGGCGACTCGTCGCTCCAGCGTCTGGTTGAGGGCGGCGAGCTCGCGACGCTGGCGCGCTTCCTGATCGTGCAGGCGCTTCTTCTCGAGACACGCGCCGACCCGGGCCTGGAGCAGCACCGGATCGAAGGGCTTGCCGAGGTAGTCCTCGGCCCCGAGCTGGATGCAGCGCACCACGCTGTCCAGCTCGTCCAGCGCCGAGATCATCAGGACCGGGATGTCGCGGAGCGCGGGATCGGCCTTGAGCCGCTCGAGCACCGCGTACCCGTCGAGGTCCGGCATCATGACGTCGAGGAGCACGAGGTCGACGGGACCGACCGCGAGCGCGGTCAGCGCGGCGCGACCGCCCGCCGCGGTCTGCACCTCGTAGCCCTGGCGGCGAAGGCGCCGGGCGAGCATGTCGCGGTTGTCCTCGTTGTCGTCCACGACCAGGATCACCTGCCGGGCCGGGGCCGGCTCACCGGCGACCGGCGCCGCGGCCGTCCCGGCCCCCGCGGGAGTCTCCGGCGTGGGCCCGCGGCCCAGGAGCTCGTCGAGGCGCTCGGTCGCGGCCCGGATGCGCTCCAGGTCGGCCAGCCGCGCGCCCGCGCCGACCTCCGCCGCCCGCCGGCGCAGCGACTCCCCGGCGGCGCGGATTCGGTCGAGCGGCGGGCTCAGCGTGTCGCGCGCCGCGGCCAGGTCGGGCCGGCCGGTCTGGCCCCGCGCGAGCACCTCGTTCAGCAGGGTCAGGAGCTGGCGCGCGTCGCCCCTGAGGGCCGAGAGGCTCGCGGCCAGGTCGGGCTGGTCGCCGGCCTCCAGCTCCTCGAGCAGCAGCTCGGTGTAGCCGATGATGTGGTTGAGCGGCGTGCGCAGCTCGTGGCGCAGCTGCGCGGCGGGGTCAATGCTCACGCGCGGCCGCTCACGGGCCGGCCGCCCGCCCGAGCTGCGCCTCGATCTTCTCGAGCAGGCGGGCGAGGTCGACGGGCTTGGTGTCGAAGTCGTCGCAGCCCGCCGCCACCGCCTTCTCCCGGTCGCCGGACATGGCGTGCGCGGTGAGGGCGATCACCGGGATCGCCCGCGTCTCCGGGGCGGCCTTGATCCGGCGGGTCGCCTCCCAGCCGTCGAGGCCCGGCAGGCTCATGTCCATCAGGATCAGCGCGGGCGCCTCGGAGCGCGCCATCGCCACCCCCTGCTCGCCGTCGACCGCGATGACGACCTCGTAGCCGCGCCGGGCGAGGCGGCGCGAGAGCATGTCGCGGTTCATCTCGTTGTCCTCGACGAGCAGGATCTTGGCCATCAGGCCCGGGGCCTCCGGCGGGCGACGCTGGCCGACACCAGCTCCCGCACCTCGGCGAGCAGCTGGTCGCGCCCGTGGGTGCCCTTCTGGAGGATCTTCTGCACGTGGCCGTTCAGCCGCTCCCGGTCCTCCTGGGACAGGTCCTTGGCGGTCACCACGACGATCGGGATCGCGCGCCAGGCCTGGTGACGGCGGAACTCGGCGACGAACTCGAAGCCGTCCATCTCCGGCATCATCAGGTCGAGGAGGATGACGCTCGGCGAGACGTCGTGCAGGCGCTCGAGCGCGACCCGACCGTTCTCCGCCTCCACCACCGCGTAGCCTTCCGGCTCGAGCATCCGCCGGAGCAGCTGACGCAGCCCGGCGTCGTCGTCCACCACCAGCACCGGGAGGTCGCGCCGGTGCCGCTCGAGCACCGTGACCAGCCGCTCGCGGTCGATCGGCTTGGTGAGGTAGTCGGCGGCGCCCAGCGCGTAGCCCAGGTTCTTGTCGTCGACGATGGTCAGCATGATGACCGGGATGTCGGCGACCGCCGCGTCGGCCTTCAGGGCCGAGAGGACCGCCCAGCCGTCCATCCCGGGCATCATGACGTCCAGGGTGATCGCGTCGGGCCGCAGCTCGCGGGCCCGGCGCAGGCCCTCCTCGCCCCCGGGCGCGGTGACGACCCGGAACCCCTCGCGGGTGAGGAACCGCTGCATCAGGTCCCGCACCGCCGGCTCGTCGTCGATCACCAGCACGGTGCCGATGCCGGCCGACTCGGGCGCGGACGGCTCGGCCGCCGCCGACGCCCCGGCCGCCTCGGCCACCAGCACCGGCAGCCGGATCGTGAACGTGCTGCCCTGCCCCGCCACGCTCTCGACCGTGACGTCGCCGCCCATCATCCGGCAGAGCCGTCGGCTCAGCGCCAGGCCGAGGCCGGTCCCGCCGTAGCGGCGCGTGGTGGCCGCGTCGGCCTGGGAGAAGGCCTCGAAGAGGCGGGTGAGCTGCTCGGGCGACATGCCGATGCCGGTGTCCCTCACCCGGAACATCATCGACTCCTGGCCGTCGACGACTTCCCGGGCTACCGCCAGCGAGACGGTTCCCCGGTCGGTGAACTTGCAGGCATTGCTCAGCAGGTTGAACAGGGCCTGGCGCACCTTCGTCAGGTCGGCCCGCATCGTGCCGGTC
>DATFAJ010000598.1:0-2788 GCA_035254745.1 Candidatus Methylomirabilota bacterium
CGATCCCACCGAATACCGTCCGAAGATGTTGGCGGTGAGCGTGGTGGTGGGCGGCACCGTCGAGATGTAGTTGAGGCCGAAGATCGCGGCGAAGATGTGCAGCGACGGCACGTTCCAGACGTAGAGCAGGAACAGCAGCGAGAGCCCGCGCACCCCGTAGTAGAAGGCGAGGGGCCCCTTGCGGCCGAAGCGGTCGCAGATGAAGCCCGAGGCCACCGTGCCGAGGATGTTCATGGCGCCCATCACGCCCAGCGCCTGTGCGGCGTGCATCTCGGAGAAGCCGTGCTCGGCCGCGTGCGGGACGAGGTGCGTGAGCACGAGCCCGTTCGACGTGTAGCCGCACACGAAGAAGGTGGCGGCGAGCAGCCAGAATGCGGGGACCTGCATCGCCTCGGCCACCGTGGTGAGGCCCTCGGGCGCGGCGGCGGGCGCCCCCGGGCCGGGCGCGCCCCGGCCGGCGCCGTAGGCCCGGAGGCCCTTCTGGGCCGGATCGTCCCGCACGAAGAGCAGGGTTGTCGGCACCGCGACCGCCAGCATGAGGATGCCCAGCCAGAGGAACGAGTGGCGCCACCCGTAGTTGAGGGTGAGCCACACCGCGAGCGGTACCACCACGAGCTGCCCGGCCGACATGGCGCCGCCCACCAGACCCATCACGAGCCCGCGCCGGGCCTCGAACCAGCGCGCGGCGAGCGCGGCCCCGGTCGACATGCCGACGCCGCCCGCGCCCAGGCCCATCAGCACCCCCGAGGTGATGTAGATCTGCCAGAGCGCGGTCACGCGCGAGGAGAGCACCGTTCCCACGCTCAGCACGATCGCGGAGAGCAGGATGACACGCCGCGGCCCCCACCGGTCGGCGAGCCAGCCGACCACCGGCCCGGCCGCACCGAGCAGCAGCAGCGAGACGGCCGCCGCGCCGGAGAGCGCGGCGCGATCCCAGCCGAAGGTGGCCTCCATGGGCTTGATGAACACCCCGAATACGGCCCGGAGCCCGGAGCCCAGCAGCATGACCACGACCAGCGCGCCCAGGACGACCCAGGCGTAGTGCAGCGCGCCCCGCGATGCCTTCATGCCGCCTCCCGGTGAGGAGAGAACCTCTCCAGCCCACGCTGGCGCCTCTTCAGATGGCAAACCGGCCCCGGCGGATTCGGCGGGTGATAGAGTGTCCCAGGGAGCGCGAGCGAGGCCGATGGCGACCCGGCGGGTGCTGGTGGTGGACGACGAGGCCGAGGTGCGCAGCGCACTCTCCGACATCCTCCGGGCCATGCGCTACACCGACGCGGTCGAGGTCGAGGGGCTGGCCGACGGCCAGGCCGCGCTCGATTCGGTGGTGCGCCAGCGGCCCGACCTGATCCTGCTCGATCTGCAGATGCCCCGGATGAGCGGGCTCACCCTGCTCAAGCACATTCGCGAGGTCGAGTCGCGCGTACCGATCATCGTGATCTCCGCCACCGAGGACACCAAGGTGGCGGCGGAGGCGCTGCGGCACGGCGCGGTCGCCTACATACCGAAGCCGTTCGACGCGCGTCACGTGGAGATGCTCGTCACCACGTTCTTCGACTCGATCAGGCGCCGCGAGGCGAAGCCGAACCCCTCGTCGCCCTGAGCGCCGCCGATGCGCACGATCTGCGTGCGCACGAGCGCGAAATTCGTATCGACGCTGGGTCGACGTCCGTCCTGTCGGGGCCCCAACGGCGATCGACCCGGCCGGCGCGTCAAACGCGCCTAAATCCGCCGAACCGGAGACCCGCCCACGGTGGCCCGGGCCTTGCTCCGTCAGGTCCCCGGAAGGGACCATGTCGACCAAGCGAGTGCTGGTGGTGGACGATCAGACGCCGGTGCGGGAGCTCGTCGCGGCGGTGCTCGTCGCGGACGGCCATGCGGTGGAGACCGCGCGCGACGGCGCCGATGCCCTGCGGCTGCTCGATGGCCAGGCCGGGTTCGACCTCATCGTCAGCGATCTGAAGATGCCGGGGCTCGACGGGCCGAGCCTCTACCTCGAGCTGACCCGCCGCTGGCCCGACACGCGCCCGCACCTGCTCTTCATCTCGGGCTTCGTGGACTCGCCCGAGTACGCGGGCTTTCTCCAGGGAGCGCGCGTGCAGGTGCTGCTCAAGCCGTTCGCGGTGGACGACCTCTCGAACGCGGTCACCGCGATCCTCGCCGGCAGCTGAGACCGCCGCCGGCGAGCCCGGCCTAGCGCTTCCGGAAGACGATCTTCTCGCCCTCCGCGTCCACCACCACGGTGTCGCCCTCGCCGAAGGTCCCGTTGAGCAGCTCGAGCGCGAGCGGGTCCTGGATCATCCGCTGGATGGTCCGCTTGAGCGGGCGCGCCCCGTACACGGGGTCGTAGCCCTCCCGGGCCAGCAGCTCCCGGGCTCCCGCGGTCAGCTCGAGCGTGATGCGCTTGTCGGCCAGGCGCTTCACCAGGTGCCGGGCCTGGATCTCGACGATCGAGGCGATCTCGTCCCGTCCGAGCGGCTGGAAGATCACGGTCTCGTCGATGCGGTTCAGGAACTCGGGCCGCAGGGCCTGCTTGAGCAGGTCCGTGATCAGCGCGCGCACCCGCGCGGGGTCCTTCTCCTCGCGGAAGAACTGGCTGCCCAGGTTGGAGGTCATGATGACCACCGTGTTGCGGAAGTCCACCGTACGGCCGTGGCCGTCGGTGAGACGGCCGTCGTCGAGCAGCTGGAGCAGCACGTTGAAGACGTCGCCGTGGGCCTTCTCGATCTCGTCGAAGAGCACCACCGAGTACGGCCGCCGGCGCACCGCCTCGGTGAGCTGGCCGCCC
>DATFAJ010000599.1:0-2030 GCA_035254745.1 Candidatus Methylomirabilota bacterium
GCAGCCGTCTTGCGGCCATGATCCGGAAGGAGTGGAGCCAGCTCTTCCGGGATGTGCCCATCCTCCTGTTCGTGGTCTGGGCCTTCACCGGCGCGGTCTACACCGGCGGGCACGGCATCGGCTCCGAGCTCCGGAACTACCCCACGCTCGTGCTCGACCTCTCCCGCGGCCCGGCGAGCCGCGAGCTGCTCTCCCGATTCCGCGCCCCCTACTTCAAGATCGTCGGCTACGCGGAGAGCGACGCGGAGGTGGTGCGCTGGCTCGACTCCGGGCGCGCCAGCCTCGCGGTCGTCATCCCCGCCGACTTCGAGCGCCGGGCCCAGCGGGGGGGCGCCCGGTTCCAGGTGATCTCCGACGGCAGCCAGTCCATGTCGGCCACCATCGCCGGGGCCCACATCGCGAGCATCGCCGGCCGGTACGCGGTGGAGCTGCTGGAGGCGCGGCTGGGCGGGGCCGGCCGCGCGGGCCTGCCCCAGGTGGACGCCCGCGTGCGCGTCGAGTACAACCCGAACCTGGTCGAGACCTGGTTCTCCGGTCTGCTCGAGGTCCTGAACCAGGTGACCATGATCGCCATGCTGCTGGCCGCGGCGGCCATGGTGCGCGAGCGCGAGCATGGCACCCTCGAGCACCTCCTGGTGAGCCCGCTGCGGCCGTGGGAGCTGTTCGCGGCCAAGGTCGTTCCGGTGGTGGCCCTGGTGCCGCTCGCCGCGCTCGGCTCGGTGTTCGGCATCGTGCACGGCGTGTTCGGGACGCCCATTCGCGGGAGCGTCGCGCTCTTCTACGCCGTTTCCGTCGTGTACGTGTTCGCGATGGCGAGCCTGGGCCTCGCGATCGCGATGGTGGCCCGGAACCTCGGCCAGGCGATGCTCCTCCTGCTCCTGATCCTGTACCCGATGATGCTCCTGTCGGGTGCCTTCACCCCGCCCGAGGCCATGGGGCCGCTCATGCGGTACGCAGGCCTGCTCTCGCCGGTGCGGCACTACGTGGACTTCGGCTATCAGGTCCTGTTCAAGGGAAACGGCCTCGCGTACGTCTGGCCGGACGTGCTCGGCATCCTCGGCCTCGGCGTGATCCTCTTCGGCATCTCGGTCCGCCGCTTCGCTCGGCTGGCCCGCTGAGGGCCGGCCGGGGTGGGACCGCACCGCCCCGACCTGGGGCGGCGCCTCCGCGCCGCGCCGCCGGCCGGCCGTGCAGTCCAGCCCGCAAGCCGCTGATTCGGCGCGAGTTCCGGCGATGGTCCCCTTGGCACCTCGGTTGCTCTATCTCACGCATGCCACAGATCCTCGGTGAAGGGAGACGCGGCCGGCCGTGACCTGGGAGCCGATCCGGAAGTCGGCGCAGCCGGGACCCGTCTCCCCGAACCTGCCGAGCTACGAGGCGGCCCGGGCCGCCTTCACGTGGCAGACGGCCCGCGCCGAGCTCGACGGGCTTCCCGCGGGCGGCGGCCTGAACATCGCCCACGAGGCGGTGGACCGGCACCTGGCGCACGGCCGCGGCGAGCACCTCGCGCTCCGCTGGCTCGGCAAGCGCGGCGAGATCGCGGACTACACGTACGCGCGCCTCGCGGACCTGACCGGCCGCTTCGCGAACGTCCTGCGATCGCTCGGGGTCGGCGCGGGTGACCGGGTCTACGTCCTGGCCGGCCGCATCCCGGAGCTGTACGTCGCCGCGCTCGGCACGCTGAAGAACCGCAGCGTGTTCTGCCCGATGTTCTCGGCGTTCGGGCCCGAGCCCATCCGGGTCCGGATGACGACCGGCCAGGCGCGCGTGCTCGTCACCACCGAGTCGCTCTACCGGCGCAAGATCGCCGGCATCCGGGCCGCCCTGCCGGACCTGGAGCACGTGCTCCTGGTCGGCGACGACCACGGTCCCACGAGCGTGCCGGGCACGCACGACTACCACACCCTCATGGCGCGGGCCGAGGGGCGCTTCGCGATCGAGTCCACCGATCCCTCGGATGTGGCGCTGCTGCACTTCACCAGCGGCACCACCGGCAAGCCGAAGGGCGCGGTGCACGTCCACGAGGCGGT
>DATFAJ010000600.1:0-3216 GCA_035254745.1 Candidatus Methylomirabilota bacterium
GGTGGTGCGGGCCGAGGACTTCCACAGCGCGATCGCCTACCTGGTGCGCCGGCTCGACGAGAACACCGCGCCGGACAACTTCCTGCGCCACGTGTTCGGGCTCGAGCCGGGCTCGCCCGACTGGGTGCTCGAGCGCGATCGGTTCCTCGCGGCCTTCGACCGGCTCGACGAGGACCTGTCGGACGCGCCGCGCCGGACCCAGGACCGCCCGGTCGGGCCCGCAGCGGCCGCCACCGACCTCGCTGCCCCGTTCGTGAACGAGCCGGACACCGACTGGGCCCTGCCCGTCAACCGCGACTGGATCGACCGGGTGCGGGAGACCTGGCGGGAGCGTCCGCCGGAGACCGTGCCGCTCCAGATCGCGGGCGAGCTGGTGGCGGGCGCCGGCCAGACGGAGGGCCGCGACCGCTCCCGCCCGGGGCGCGTCGCCTATCGGCACGGGCTCGCCGATCGCGCCCAGCTCGCGCGCGCCCTCGACGCGGCCCGCGCCGCGCAGGCGGCCTGGGTTGCCCGGCCGCCGACGGCGCGGCGCGCGCTCCTCGACGGCGCCGCGGCGATGCTCGCCCGCCGGCGGGGCGACCTGATCGGCGCCATGATCGTCGACGGCGCCAAGACGGTGGCCGAGGCGGACCCCGAGGTGTCCGAGGCGATCGACTTCGCACGCTACTACGCGCGCGCCCTCGGCCCGGGCGATGACGCCGACGGCGCCCGCATGGAGCCGCTCGGCGTGGTCGTGGTGGCGCCGCCCTGGAACTTCCCGCTCTCGATCCCGGCGGGCGGCGTGCTGGCCGCGCTGGCCGCCGGCAACGCGGTGCTGCTCAAGCCCGCGCCCGAGGCGGTGCTGGTCGGCTGGCACCTGGCCCGCGCGCTCTGGGACGCGGGCATCCCGCGCGAGGCCCTGCAGTTCATCCCCCTGCGCGACGACGAGGTCGGCCGCGAGCTCGTCACCGATCCACGGGTGGACGGCGTCATCCTCACCGGCTCGGTGGAGACGGCCCGCCGCTTCCTCGACTGGCGGCCGGACCTGGCCCTGTTCGCGGAGACGAGCGGCAAGAACGCGATGATCGTCACCGCGCTGTCGGATCGCGACCAGGCCGTGCGCGACCTGGTGCGCTCGGCCTTCGGCCACGACGGCCAGAAGTGCTCGGCGGCCAGCCTCGCCATCTGCGAGGCCGAGGTCTACGACGATCTCGCCTTCCGCCGCCAGCTCCGCGACGCGGCGGAGAGCCTCGCGGTCGGGAGCGCGTGGGACCCGGCGAGCCGCATCACCCCGCTGACCCAGCCGCCGGGCGAGGCGCTGCGCCGCGCCCTCACCACGCTCGACCCCGGCGAGGAGTGGCTGCTCGAGCCGCGCAAGGTGGCCGGGGCCGCGCCGCTCTGGTCGCCCGGCATCAAGCTGGGCGTGCGCCGCGGCTCCTTCTTCCATCTCACCGAGTGCTTCGGCCCGGTGCTGGGGCTCATGCGCGCGGCGGATCTCGACGAGGCCATCGCGCTCGTCGACCTGATCCCGTTCGGGCTCACGAGCGGCATCCAGTCCCTGGACGACCGCGAGATCGCGCGCTGGCAGGAGCGGATCGAGGCCGGCAACCTGTACATCAACCGGCACATCACCGGGGCGATCGTGGCCCGGCAGCCCTTCGGCGGCTGGAAGGCCTCGTCGGTGGGGCCGGGGGCCAAGGCGGGCGGGCCGAACTACGTGGCCCAGCTCGGCCACTGGCGCCAGGCGGCGCGGCCGGTCGCGGGCGCGCCGCTCTCGCCCGCGGTCGCGGCGTTGCTGGACCGCGGCCTCGCGGCGGTGGAGCCCGGCGAGGCGGCGGCCACGCTCCGGGCCTCCGCGGCCAGCTACGCCCACGCCTGGCGCGAGCACTTCGGGCGCGAGCACGAGCCGGTGCGCCTGCTGGGCGAGCGCAACGTGCTCCGCTATCGCCCGTGCCGCCGCGTGCTCGTGCGCGGGGAGACGGCCACGCCGGCCGGGCGGCTCGCGCTCGCCCAGGTGCTGCTCGCCGCGCGTACCTGCGGTGTGCCCCTCGAGCTGAGCCTGGCGGCGGGCGAGCCCGCGGCCTGGGTGGGCGGGGACGCCGACGTGACGATCGCGGTCGAGCCCGAGGCCGGGCTCATCGCGCGGCTCGCCCCGGGCGGCGCCGAGCGCCTGCGCGCGCTCGTGCTACTCTCGCGCGAGGCGCGCGCGGCGGCCCACGCCGCCGGCGTCGTGATCCTCGACGCGCCGGTCCTCGCCACCGGCCGGCTCGAGCTGCGCGCCTATCTCCGCGAGCAGGCGATCTCGCGCACCGTGCACCGCTACGGCAACGTCATGGAGGAGACCACCGCATGAACATCGGCATCCTGATCCCCACTCGCGGCGCGGTGATGGAATCGGCGCGGCGCCCGTCGGTCGAGGCGTGCTGGGCCATGGCGCGCCACGCGGACCGCGCGGGCTACGACGCGGTGTGGGTGGGCGACAGCGTGGTGGCCAAGCCGCGCCTCGACGCGGTGACCACGCTCGCCTACCTGGCCGGCATCACCGAGCGGGTGCGCCTCGGGACCGCGGTGCTGCTGCCCGCGCTGCGCCACCCGGTGGTGCTGGCCCAGCAGCTCGCCAACGTCGACCAGATCTCGCGCGGCCGCCTGCTCCTGGGGCTGGGGGTGGGCTGGAGCCTGCCGAGCGCGGAGCGGGAGTGGGCCGCGTGCGGGGCCGACCACAAGCGCCGGGTGCGTCGCCTGGAGGAGCACGTCCTGATCTGGCGGAAGCTCTGGACCGGCGAGCCGGTGACCCATCACGGCGACGACGTGGACCTCGTCGACCACACCATCGGCCCGCTGCCCTGGCGCACCGAGGGCCCGCCCGTCCTCATCACCGCCGGCAACCGGGGCGAGCTGCTGCCCGCCCAGTTCGAGCGCTTCGGGCGCCTGGGCGACGGCATCATCACGACCTACGTGCACATGGAGGAGATCCCGGTCATCCGCGAGCGGGCGCGGGAGGCCCTCGCGCGACACGGCCGGGCGCGCGCCGAGTTCCCGCTCTGCGTGTACACCACGGTGCGGCTCGACGACGACGTCGCCACCGCCCAGCGCGTCACCACCGAGTTCCTGACCACCTACTACGGCGGCGGGGTGCACGAGCGGGGCGCCATGGGCCTGGGCCCGGCCCCGGTGGTGATCGACACCCTCCGGCGCTACGCGGCGGCCGGGGTCACCGATCTCTGCATCCGCTTCATC
>DATFAJ010000601.1:0-10863 GCA_035254745.1 Candidatus Methylomirabilota bacterium
CCGTGGTGGACGGCCCAGTAGGCCCGGAGGGCGGCCGCCGCGACCACGATCCCCAGCAGGCTGCGCCTCGCTGAAGGGTCAGCCGGACTCGGAAGAAAAGACTCGGGCTGGGCAGACCAGGAATCCCGGGCGCCGGCCGGCCGGCGGTGCCCGAAGGAAGGTACCCGTGGCTTCGCGACTGTCATGAGCACGATCGGCGGACCGTCGCGCGCCGAAATCACGTTCCCATGTCCGACCCCGCTCCCACTTCTGCCTCGGTCAATCGAAATGTCAAGCCGACGTTGCGCCACCGCTCCAAAGCGGGCGAGTCCGAGCCGCGCGAGACGGGAGAGCGGTAGCGGTTATACTACCCGGGCTCCATGGCCCGTCCGTTCGCGCAGACCACGCTGGCCGACGCCGTCGGCCGACTCCGCCCCGGGATGAAGGTGCTGCTCCCGGCCGGGTGCGGCGATCCCTCCGCGCTGCTCGGCGAGATCCTCCGGCAGGCCGATCGGCTGGCGCCGCTCACCCTGATGGGCGGCCTGCGCGTCGACGACTATCCGTTCGGCGCGGCGACCTACGCGGGGAAGATCCGCTTCGCGACCTGGCACATGTCCCCGCGGCTCGCGGAGGCGGCGTCCCGCGGCGACGTCGACTTCGTGCCCGCGCGCTACTTCGACACCGTGAGCCTCTTCGCGGCGGGCGGCCCCTGGGCGCCGGACGCGGTGGTCGTGCACACCGCGCCGCCGGATCGGGGCGGCCATCTGTCGCTCGGGGTCTCGGTGAGCTACGTGCTGCCCGCGGCGCGACGGGCTCCGCTCGTCATCGCGCAGGTCAACCCGCGCATGCCCCGGACGCTCGGCAACGCGTTCCTGCACCGCTCGCAGGTGGACGTGTGGACCGCGGTCGACCACCCGCTCCCGGAGTATCCGCCGACCCCGGTCGGCGACGTGGAGCGGCGCATCGCGGGCCACGTCGCCGAGCTGATCCCGGACGGCGCGACGGTGCAGGTCGGGGTGGGGTCGATCCCGCAGGCGGTGATGGAGGCGCTCGGCGGCAAGAAGGACCTGGGCGTGCACTCGCTCCTGGTCGACCACATGCTCCCGCTCGTGCGGAGCGGGGTCATCACCAACGCGCGCAAGCGGCTGCACCCCGGACGCATGGACGTGGGCGAGATCATGGGCACCGCCGCGCTCTTCGAGTGGTGCCACGAGAACCCGGTGGTGAACATGGAGCCCTCCGACGTGGTCCACGACCCGCAGGTGGTGGGCACGCTCGGCGACTTCGTGTCGGTCAACTCCGCGCTGGAGGTGGACCTGCTCGGGCAGGTCAACGCGGAGAGCGTGGACGGGCGCCAGGTCACCGGCATCGGGGGGCAGTTCGACTTCGTCCTGGGCGCGGCGCGGGCTCAGGGGGGGCGCTCGATCATCGCACTGCCCGCGACCGCGGCGCGGGGGAGTCGGTCGCGAATCGTGGCCCGCCTCGGGGCCGGCGCGCGGGTGACGACGCCGCGCTTCCTCGCCGACTACGTGGTGACCGAGCACGGGGTGGCGGCGCTGCGCGGACAGAGCGACGCCGGGCGGGCGAGGGCGCTGCGGCGCGTCGCCGACCCGGCGTTCCGGGAGGAGATCGAGCGGGAGGTCAGGCCCTGAGCTTGTCGATCTCGGCGAAGACCTCTTGATCCTCCGGGAAGCGGTACGTGACCTGGTTGTCGTAGATCATCTTGTCGTCGGCCTCGACGGTGAAGATGCCCCCGACGCCCTCGCGCAGCTCGGAGTCAATGCCGTACTTGCTCTTGATGGCGGCCTGCAAACTGGAGGCCTGGGGTAGATAGTTTCACTCGCCGCAGTACGTGATCCGGATGTGCATCCGAGTCCTCCTTTGCGAGGCACTGGCGCCAGGTTGCCGCGTATGATACGGACCCTCGGAGAGGGTGTCAAATGACGCGCCACCTGCTGATCGACACCGATCCCGGCATCGACGACGCGCTCGCGATCCTCCTCGCGCTGGCCTCGCCCGAGGCCCGCATCGAGGCCGTCACCGTGGTCGCCGGCAACGTCCCGGTCGACCGGGCCACCGTCAATGCCCGCCGCATCCTCGCGGTGGGCGCCCCCGATCCCATGCCCGCGGTGGTCCGGGGGGCGGAGGCCCCGCTCAAGCGGGCCCTGGTCACCGCCGGGCACGTTCACGGCCAGGACGGCCTCGGCAACCTGGACCGCTTCGTCGAGACCGACGGCCGGGTGCGCTACCCCGAGCCGCCTCCTGTCATTGAGACGCGCTCCGCGGCCGAAATGATTCTCGAGACGGTGGATCGGCTGGGGCCGGACCTGACCGTGGTGGCCCTCGGGCCGCTGACCAACCTGGCCGCCGCGGCGGCGCTCGACGCGCGACGGCTCGCGCGGGCGGGCCGCATCGTGGTGATGGGCGGGGCGGTGGCGGTTCCGGGCAACGTCACGCCGGCCGCCGAGTTCAACTTCTTCGTCGATCCCGAGGCCGCCGCGCAGGTGCTCGAGGCCGGGCTCCCGGTCGAGCTCATCCCGCTCGACGTCACGCGGCGGGTGGTCCTGGCCCAGGCGGTGCTCACCGAGCACCTGCGGCGCTGCGCCGACCACCGGATCGCCCGCTTCATCCTCGACTTCACCCTGCACGGCTTCGCCTTCGGCGCGGGCCAGGAGGGGGGCGGCATCGTGCTGCACGACCCGCTCGCGATGGCGGTCGCGCTCGATCCCTCCCTCGTGGCCTTCGAGCCCATGAGCGTGGAGGTCGAGTGCGAGGGCAAGCTCACTCGCGGGCTCTCGCTGGCCGATCGCCGCGCGATCCCCTCGCACCGCAAGCGGGCGCCCACCTGCCGGGTGGCGGTCGACGTCGACGCCTCCCGCGTGCTGGACCTCTTCCTGGAGCGCCTGTGCCCCGCGTCCTGGTAGTCGGCTCGGCGAACCTCGACTACACGGTCGCGCTGCCGCGGCTGCCGCGGGTGGGGGAGACGGTCTCCTCGGGCACGCTGCTGGTCAACCGCGGCGGCAAGGGCGCGAA
The DNA here is from genome assembly GCA_035254745.1 of Candidatus Methylomirabilota bacterium. Lineage (GTDB taxonomy): Bacteria > Methylomirabilota > Methylomirabilia > Rokubacteriales > CSP1-6 > CAMLFJ01. The sequence continues at coordinate 3,013 of DATFAJ010000601.1, forward strand.
CCAGGCGGTGGCCGCCCGGCGGCTCGGCGCCGACGTGCGGCTGATCGGCTGTCTGGGTGACGACGAGTCGGGCTCGGCGATGCGGCGGGGGCTCGCGGAGGAGGGCATCGGCGTGGAGGGGCTGGTGACGGCTCCGGGGGTGGCCACCGGGACCGCGCTGATCTTCGTGGACCGGGAAGGGCACAACCAGATCGGGGTCGCGCCCGGGGCCAACCACCGGCTCACGGTGGAGATGGCGCGCGCGGCGGAGGACTCCGTCGCGTGGGCGCAGGTCCTGGTGACCCAGCTCGAGGTCCCGGTCGCGGTCGTCCGCTGGGCGCTCGAGACGGCCCGACGTCACGGCGTGCCGACCGTGCTCAATCCCGCGCCGGTGCAGGAGCTGTCCGACGAACTGCTGGGGCTGGTGACCTATCTCACCCCGAACGCGGGGGAGGTGGCGGCCCTCACCGGCATCGAGGTGACGGATCTCGACTCCGGGCGGCGGGCGGCCGCGCGCCTGTGCGAGCGCGGCGTCGGGACCGTGATCATCACGCTCGGGGAGGAGGGCGCGCTCGTCTGCGACGGCGCGACCGCGGTGCACTTCGAGGCGTTCCCGGTGGAGGTCGTCGACACCACCGGGGCCGGCGACGCCTTCAACGGCGCGCTCGCGGTGGGCCTCGCGGCCGGCGGCAGCCTCGAGCAGGTGATCCCGCTGGCCAGCGCCGCCGCCGCACTGACCTGCACGCGCCGCGGCGCCCAGGACGCCCTCCCGCACCGCGCCGACGTCGAGCGCTTCCTCCAGTCCCTCCGCAACCGCTGACCCCTATCTGAGGCGGGCGCGGAGGAGGTCGACGCGGTGGACCGCGGTGGTGACCGCGGTCTCGCTGAGCCGGCCCTCCGCGATCGCGCGGGTGATCGCGGCGACCACGCGCTCGGCCGCGCGATCGTCGACGCGGCCGGTGTTCTGGGAGATCAGCAGGACGTCGACGCCCGCGCCCAGCGCGAGCACCGCCGCGTCCTCCAGCCCGTAGTGCTGGGCGATGGCCCCCATCAGCAGATCGTCCGACACCGCCACGCCGTCGTAGTGGAGCCATCCCCGCAGCACCCGCCGCACCGTGAAGCGCGAGAGCGTCGCCGGGTCCCACGGATCGAGCCCGCGGTTGAACACGTGGGCGGTCATCACGCTGTCGGCCAGCCCGGCCGCGATGAGCGCGCGGTAGGGACGGAGCTCCACCGAGAGCCGGGCGGTGTCGCTCACGTCGGTGAAGCCCTGGTGCGAGTCGCTCCGGCTGGACCCGTGGCCGGGGAAGTGCTTGAGCGCGGTGAGCACCCCCGCCTCGTGCATGCCCTCGACGAAGGCCCGCGCGTGCGCGCTCACCCGCGCGGGATCCGCCGAGTAGGTCCGTCCCAGCGCGACGACCGCGGGGTTGGTCGGATTCACCGCGACGTCCACGACCGGGGCCAGGTTCCAGTTGATGCCCGCCTCCCGCAGCATGAGGCCCATGCGCCGCGCCTCGGCCTCGGTGAAGGCGGGATCGTCGCGCTCGCCCAGCTCCCGCGCGGGCAGGGTGGGCGGGTAGCCGAGGCGCGGGGACAGGCGCATGACCCGGCCGCCCTCGGCGTCCACCGCGATGAACAGCGGGCGGCCGGCGCAGCGCGCGGCGAGGGCCTGGAGATCGCGCGTCAGGGTGGACACCTGCTCCGGGCTCACCATGTTCCGCGGCTGGCCGGAGGTGTAGCGCTCGAACAGCAGCAGGCCGCCCACCTTCACGTCGCAGACCAGGCGGCGGATCTCCTCGTTGCCCGCGACCTGGGTGCCGGTGAATCCCACGAGCAGGAGATCGGCGATGCGGAGGCGCGCCGGGTCGGGCGCCGCGCGGGGCGTGACCAGGGCGCAGCCGGCGAGGAGCGCGGCGAGCCCCAGCAGGGCGAGCGCGCCGCGCTCGCGGGGCGCCCGCACCCCGGCCCTCTCCCTCGCGGAGGGAGAGGGAGAAGGGCCGAGCATCACCCGCGGGCGCCCCGGGCCGCGGCCACGAGGCGGCGGACGCGCGCGACGTCGACCGGATTGGCGAGGCGGCCGTCGCGCTTGAGCGAGGTGCCGACGATCACGCCGTCGGCGACGGACAGCAGCTCGGCCACCGTCTCGGCCGACGCCCCGCTGCCGACGAGGAGGGGAGCCTCGGGCACCGCGCCCCGCACCCGCTTGAGATCGCTCATCGGCGTGGGCTCGCCGGTCGCGACGCCGGAGACCACGAGCGCGTCGGCCAGCCCGCGCGCGTAGCAGTCGCGCGCCTCCTGCTCGATGGGCACCGGGGCCAGCGGCATCCCGTGCTTGGCCTGCACGTCGGCGAGGATCGAGATCTCGACGCCGAGCAGCCGCCGGTAGCGGAGCGAGTCGTGCGCCTCGGACTGGATGATGCCCTGGTCGGCCGCGACCGCGCCCACGTGCACGTTGACGCGCACGAACCGGGCCCCGGTGGCGGCCGCGACGGCCAGCGCGGACCGCACGTCGTTCTTCAGCACGTTGACTCCGATGGGCAGCGACACGCGGCGCCGGATCTCGCCGATCGCGACCGCCATCCCGGCCACCGTGGCCGCGTCCACGCGGCCCGCGGTGAACGGCACGTCGCCGTGGTTCTCCACCACGAGGGCGTCGACGCCGCCCTCCGCGAGGGCCTGCGCGTCGTCGAGCGCGGCCCGCACCACCGCGGCCATGTCGCCGTCCCAGCGCGGGCTCCCGGGCAGCGCGCGCAGGTGCACCATGCCGATGACGGCGCGGGTGACGTGGGCGGGCAGGCCGATGATCGCGGCGAGGCTCATCGGTCGAGATGATATCATTTCGAGTATGGTGAAGACGCTCGGCGGCCCGCCCGCGCGTATCTTCTACGGGTACTGGGTCGTCCTGGCGCTCGCGGTGATCGTGTTCCTCTCCACGGGCATCCGCTTCACGATCGGCCCGTTCCTCAAGCCGGTGGCGGCGGAGCTCGGCATCGACCGCGGCACCTTCTCCCTCGTGATCTCGCTCTCGCTCTTCCTCTACGGCGCGTTCATGCCGCTGGTCGGCCGGCTCGTGGACCGGCTCGGCTCGCGGGTGGTCTGCTCGGCGGGCGCGGTGCTGACGGCGGTTTCGCTCGTGCTCACCGGCCGGATGACCTCGCTGTGGGAGTTCTACCTCTACTACGCGGTGGTGGGCTCGCTCGGGGTGGCCGCCACCGGGCACGTGATGGGCTCGGTGGCGCTCGCCCGCTGGTTCGTGCGGCGTCGAGGGCTCGCGATGAGCGCGCTCGGCGCGGCCGGCATGGCGGGCCTGGCGATGCTGGTGCCGGTGGCGATGTGGTGCATCCTGCGCTACGGCTGGCGCGCGACCTTCGTGATCCTCGGGGTGGGCTCGCTGGTGATCACGCTGCCGCTGACCCTGTGGGTGCTGCGGGACGGGCCCGAGAGCATGGGCCTCGAGCCGGACGGCGACGCTTCCGCCGCGCCGGAGGACGCGACCACCCGGACCCTCGAGCGGACCGCCGTCGGCGACGCGCTGCGGGTGCCGTCGTTCTGGCTCCTGACCGTCGGCCTCTTCAACTGCGGCTTCTCGATGAGCCTGCTCTCCGCGCACGGGGTGCCGATGCTCACCGACCACGGCTTCCACCCCATGACCGCGTCCTCCGCGATCGGGTTCCTCGGCATGACCGCGATCGGGGGTGGGCTCCTGCTGGGGCTCATCTCGGACCGCTGGGGCCGCACGCCGGTGCTGGCCGCGGTGTACGTGCTGCGGCTCGGTGCGTTCGGCATGCTCTTCGTGGTGCGCGACCCGGTGCTGCTGCTGGTGGTGGCCGCGATCGGCGGCGTCGGGATGTCGGGGAGCCTGGCCATGACCTCGGCGCTGACCGGCGACATCTTCGGGCGCTACTCGGTCGGCTCGATCTTCGGGCTGATCTTCCTCGCGCACCAGTCGGGCGCGGCGCTCGGCTCGTGGCTGGGCGGCGTGCTCTTCGACGTGACCGGCGGCTACGGGGCCGCCTTCTCGGTGGCCGGCGCGCTGCTCCTGATCGCGGCCGGGCTCAGCATCACGATCAACGAGGCCGCGCGGCCGGCGGGCCGCGCGCTGACGCTGCCGGGGCGACCGCACCCGGTGGCCGGAGGGCGCTGATGGGCTACCACACGATCCTGGTGGACCGGGCCGACCAAGTGGCCACGATCACGCTCAACCGGCCGGAGGCGCGGAACGCGCTCGACCTGGTCATGCGCCGCGAGCTCCTCGCCGCGCTCGACGACCTGGAGGCCGACGCGGGCGTCCGGGTCGTGGTCCTGACCGGCGCGGGCGGCCACTTCTCGGCGGGCGGGGACGTGAAGACCATGGCGGCCAAGCGGCACACCGCGGCGGAGGGGCGCGCGCGGGTGGAGTCGCTCAACCGCTTCGTGATCCGGCTCTTCGAGTTCCCGAAGCCGACCATCGCGATGGTGGACGGCTTCGCGGTCGGCGCGGGCTGCAACATCGCGCTCGGCTGCGACGTCCTGATCGCCTCGGATCGCGCCCGATTCGGCGAGGTCTTCGCCAAGATCGGCCTCGTGCCCGACGGGGGAGGCACCTGGCTCCTGCCGCGCCTGGTGGGCCTGGCCCGCGCCAAGGAGCTCGTGTTCTCGGCCGACATCATCGACGCGGCGGAGGCGCTGCGCATCGGGCTCGTGAACCGGGTCGTGCCCGCGGCCGAGCTCGAGCGGACCACCCGGGCGCTCGCCGCGCGCATCGCGGCCGGCCCGCCCGGCGCGATCGGCCTCGCCAAGGCGCTGCTCAACCGCTCCGCGACGGTGGACCTGGCCACGTCGCTCGGCTTCGAGGCCTACGCCCAGGCGCAGAGCATCACGACCGAGGACCACGCCGAGGGGGTCCGCGCCTTCCTCGAGAAGCGGGCTCCGAAGTTCACCGGCGCATGATCCGCGACTGGCTCGAGCGCTTCGGGTGGAGCCGGGCTCCAGAGCGGCGGGCCATGGTGCTGGCCGGGGGCGGGGTCATCGGCGGGATGTACGAGGTCGGGGCGCTCGCGGCCCTCGACGAGCTCCCGGGCTTCCGCGCCAACGACTTCGATCTCTACGTGGGCTCGAGCGCCGGCTCGGTGGTGGGCGCCCTCATGGCCAACGGGATCCGCCCGGGCGAGCTCTACGCGATCCTCGACGAGGAGCGCGACGACCCGCTCAACTTCCAGCGCGGCTCGGTGTACCACCGGGGCTCGTTCTCGGGGGCGGCCCGCAACCTGGCCCAGTTCGTGTGGGCCATCGGCAAGCGGGCGGTGACCGACTTCCGGCTCGAGTGGCCGGACCTGCTCGCGCGGAGCGGCGGCGACATGCCGCCCGGCTTCTTCTCCCTGGCCCCGCTCGAGGCCTACGTGCGCGAGGCCCTGCTGGCCCGCGGCCTGTCGAACGACTTCGTGGGGACCCCGCGGCCGCTGCTGATCGCGGCCATCGCGCTCGACCAGGCCGAGCGCGTGGTCTTCGGCGCCGGCGACATGATGGACGTGCCGATCTCGCAGGCGATCGCGGCGTCCTCGGCGATTCCCGGCTTCTTCGAGCCCTACCGCATCCGCGGGCGCGACTACGTGGACGGCGACGTGGGCTACACCGGGCACGCGGACCTGGCGGTGGACGCGGGGGCGAAGGTGCTGGTGGCCCTGAACCCGGCGGTGCCGCAGTGCCTGAACGGCGACGACGCGCCGGAGATCCGGCGGGGCGGCCTCTACGCGATCATGGAGCAGACCACCCACATCGCGAGCCTCAACCTCTTCAACGTGGGGCTCCGCGAGATCAAGCTGCTGCATCCCGAGGTGCAGATCCTCGTGGTCCAGCCCGAGCCCCGGCCGTCGCCGCTGGTGGGCCCGTCGATGGGCTTCGAGGCGAGCCGGGCCGCCCTGCGCTACGGCTACCGCACGGTCAGGGAGTGGCTCGCCGGACCGGGCGCGGAGGTGACCGCGCGCTTCAGGCTGTCGCGCTCCTGAGGGCCCGGCTCAGAACGGCAGCTCCGGCTCGGCCCGGCCCGGGGACATGAGCGCGACCGGCATCAGCACCGTCGAGCGCGCCCAGCCCATGCGGCCGCGCCAGTCCACCACGATGAGGCCGCCCTGGCCGCGCCCCTCCTCCACGAGCACGCCGAGCGCCACCTCGGCGGCGTGGGAGGGATCGCCCACCGTGCTCAAGATCTCGAGCGTGCGGCGCGCGAGGGCGACCCGGATGATGGCCTCGCCGTCGCCGGTGCAGGAGACGCCGCCGAGCGTGCTCTCGGCGTAGGTGCCGCAGCCGATCAGCGCCGAGTCACCCACGCGGCCGGGCAGCTTGCCGGAGGTGCCGCCGGTGGAGGTGGCCGCCGCGATGGTGCCGGAGCGATCGAGGGCCACCGCGCCCACCGTCCCCGCCTGGACCATCGCGAGCCGCCGACGCTGATGCTCGGTGACCAGCAGGGCGGGATCGCAGAGGGGCACGCCGAGCGCGCGGGCGCGCGCCGCCGCGCCCGGCCCCACGAAGAGGCTGTGGTGGCCGTCCTCGAGGATGCGCCGGGCCAGCGTGATCGGGTTGGCCACCCCGCTGACCGAGGCCACCGCGCCGTTCCGCAGCCGGTCGCCCTCCATGATGGAGGCGTCGGTCTCGACGGTGCCCTCGCTGGTGAGCACCGAGCCGCGCCCGGCATTGAACCTCGGGTGGTCCTCCAGGCTCCGGACCGCGGCCTCGACCGCGTCGAGGGCGCTCCCGCCCGCGGCGAGCGCGCGCCAGCCCGCACCCGCCGCCTCGCGCATGCCCACGCGCAGCTCGTCGCGGCCTCCGGGATCGGCGCCCGCGCCGCCGTGCACGATGAGGGCGGGGACGCGGCTGGTCATGGCCCAGAGCTTAGCATCGATCCCGCCGGCAGCTTGTCACGCGCGAGACCTCGTTGCTAAGATCCGGTTCCACTCGAGGCGTGCTCCCGTGAAGACCGATTCCCCGCGTCCGACGCTGGCCAGGCTGGCGGAGCGGATCGTCCACTGCCGGCTCTGTCCCCGGCTGGTCGCCCACCGCGAGGCGGTGGCCGCGAGCCCCCCGCGACGCTATCGCGGCCAGGAGTACTGGGCGAGGCCGCTACCCGGCTTCGGCGACCCGCGGGCGCGCGTGCTGCTGGTGGGGCTCGCCCCGGCGGCCCACGGCGGCAATCGCACCGGGCGCATGTTCACCGGCGACCGGAGCGGGGACTGGCTCTTCCGGGCGCTCCACGAGGCGGGCCTCGCGAATCAACCCACGTCGACGCACGCGGGCGACGGACTGCGCCTCGAGGGTGCCTACATCACGGCCACCGCCCGGTGCGCGCCGCCGGCCAACAAGCCGACCCCGGAGGAGATGGCGCGGTGCCGGCCGTTCCTGCTCGAGGAGCTCCGGCTCCTCTCGCGCGTGCGCGTGGTGGTCGCGCTCGGCAAGATCGGGTGGGACGCCTACCTCCGCACGCGTCGCGAGCTCGGGCTCGGGCTGCCGCGCCCGCTGCCCCGCTTCGGCCACGGCGCCGAGGCACTGATGCCGGGCGACGGGATCACGCTGCTCGGCACCTTTCACCCGAGCCAGCAGAACACCTTCACCGGCCGTCTCACGCGGCCCATGCTGCGCGCGGTGCTGCGGCGGGCCCGGCGGCTGGCCGAGCGGTAGGGCGGGGGCGGACCGCGCGGGGTGTTACCATGGCCCCATGCCGCGATCACGCGCGCTCTCGCTCTGGACGCTCGTCGTCTGCTTCTGGCTCGTCGGCGCCGCCGCCGCCCAGACTCCGCCGACCGGCCCCGCCCGGCTCGCGGTCACCGAGGCCACGCTCGACAACGGCCTCCGGGTGCTGATCCAGGAGGATTCGCGCAACCCCATCGTCGCGGTGCAGGT
>DATFAJ010000602.1:0-2723 GCA_035254745.1 Candidatus Methylomirabilota bacterium
GGGAGAACGTCTACCCGGCCGAGGTCGAGACCGTGGTGGTGCAGATGCCCGGCGTCACCGGGGTCTGCGTCTACGGCGTGCCGGACCCGCGCTGGGGCGAGGCGGTGAAGGCGGTGGTGGAGATCGCGGGCGGGGCCCGGCCCACCGCCCAGCAGGTGAGCGACTTCGTCGGCGACCGCATCGCGCGCTTCAAGCGCCCGCAGGTGGTGGTGTTCACCGAGGCCCTGCCGCGCGGCGCCGACGGCTCCGTGGACCGGGACGCGGTGAAGGCCCGGTGGGGTGACGGCCGGGACTAGCCCGGGGTAGACTCGAGCGCATGAAGATCTTCGACGAGCACCACGACATGTTCCGGCAGGCGGTGCGGGCCTTCGTCCAGAAAGAGGTCGAGCCGCACGTCGAGGCGTGGGAAGAGGCCGGCCAGATCCCCAAGTCGATCTGGCCCCGCATGGGCGCGCTGGGCTTCCTGGGCGTGGAGTACGACGAGAAGTACGGCGGCGCGGGTGCCGACGTCCTCACCACCGCCGTCCTCTGCGAGGAGATGGCCCGGGCCCGCTGCGCCTCGCTGGCCATGGCGGTCGGCGTGCACACCGACATGGCCTCGCCCCATCTCTACTGGACCGGGAGCGAGGCGCTCAAGGAGCGCTACCTGCCCGCGATCTGCCGGGGGGAGGCGCTCACCGCCATCGCGGTCACCGAGCCCGGCGGCGGCTCCGACGTGGCCGCGATCCGCACGCGGGCGGTGCGGGACGGCGAGCACTACGTGCTGAACGGGTCGAAGATGTTCATCACCAACGGGGTGATGGCCGATCTGTACTTCGTGGCCGCACGGATCCAGGAGGGTCCCCTCGGCACCGGGCCCCTCACCCCGCCCTCTCCCCAGGGGGGAGAGGGGAAGAAGCGGCATCGCGGGATCTCGATGTTCCTGGTGGAGCGCGGGACGCCGGGGTTCACGGTGAGCCGCAAGCTCGACAAGATGGGCAACCGCGCCTCCGACACCGCGGAGCTGGTCTTCCAGGACATGCGGGTGCCGGCCGGGAACCTCCTCGGGCAGGAAGGCGGCGGGTTCTACGAGGTCATGCGTGTCTTCCAGCGCGAGCGGCTGGTGGCGGGGCTGCACGCGGTGGCCGGGTGCGAGCGGGCCCTCGAGGACACCATCGCCTACGTGCAGCAGCGGCAGGTCTTCGACGGGCCGCTCTCGGGCAAGCAGGTGGTCCGCCACCGCATCGCCGACCTGGCGACCCTGATCGAGGCCGGGCGCTGGCTCACCTACGCGGCGTGCCTCAAGTTCCGGGACCGGGAGGACGCGGTGAAGGAGATCTCGATGGTGAAGCTGTTCACCGCCGAGATGGCCCAGAAGGTCGCCTACGAGTGCGTGCAGCTCCACGGGGGCTACGGCTACATGCGCGAGTACCCGATCGAGCGCTTCTTCCGGGACATCCGGCTCATGACCATCGGCGGCGGGACCTCCGAGATCATGAAGGAGATCATCGCCAAGCAGATGGCGCTCTGACCGTGGCGGTGGACCTCGTCGTCGTCGGGCACGTCACGCTCGACCACACGCCCCGCGGCGTGCGTCCGGGTGGGGCCGCGTACTACGCGGCGATCACCGCCCACCGGCAGGGGCTCCGGGTTGGCCTGCTCACCTCGCTCGGCCCCGACTTCCCGCGCGACGCGATGCCCGGGGAGATCTCGCTGGTCGACGTCCCGTCCCCGCGCACCACCGTGTTCCGGATCGGTCCGGGTCGCATCGCCGACGGCCGGCGGGTGCGCGAGCTGGCCATCCTCGGGCGCGCCGCCGATCTCGAGGCGGTGGCGCTGCCCGACGAGTGGCAGGACGTCGACCTGGCCGCGCTGTGCCCGGTCACCGGCGAGGTCGACCCCGCGCTGGCCGCCGCCTTCCCGGAGGCCTCGACGGTGGCGCTGCCCCAGGGCTGGATGCGGCAGCGGGGCGCGGGCGGGGTGGTGTCGCCCCAGCCCTGGGAGGACGCCGACCTGGTGCTGCCGCACGCGCAGGCGGTGGTGGTCAGCGCCGAGGACATCGAGCCCTTCCAGAAGGAGGCGCTCGAGTGGTTCCAGCGCGTGCCGGTGGGCGCGGTCACCCGCGGCGCCGACGGCGCGATCCTCTTCGTGAACGGCGACCGGTACGGGGTCGAGCCCGACGTGGCGGTCGAGAAGGACGACACCGGCGCGGGCGACGTCTTCGCGACCGCGCTCCTCATCGCCTACAACCGCGACGGCAACGCGTGGGACGCGGCCGCGGTCGCGTCCTGCTGCGCCGCCGCCTCCGTCGAGGGCGAGGGTGTCGCGGCGATCCCGGACCGCGCGGCCCTGGAGGCGCGCGTCGTAGCCTATCGCCGTCGGCAGGGCGGGTGAGCCGCGGCCGGCTTGCTACCCGCCGCGACCCGGGGCTACACTGACGTGTGCCCGGCTCGCGAATCCATGGCTGACCGCAAGATCCGCATCACGGCGGGCAAGGTGACGGCGGACGCCGTGCTCGACGACTCGAAGACCGCGGCGGCGGTGTGGGAGGCTCTGCCGCTCCACGTGGCCGGGCAGACCTGGGGCGACGAGATCTACTTCGAGATCCCGGTGAAGGCCAAGAGCGAGCACCCCCGCGAGGTGGTGACCCTGGGCGATCTCGCCTACTGGCCGCCGGGCTCCGCGTTCTGCATCTTCTTCGGGCCGACGCCGGCCAGCCGAGGCGACGAGATCCGGCCGGCGAG
>DATFAJ010000603.1:0-3704 GCA_035254745.1 Candidatus Methylomirabilota bacterium
CCTCGCCCGACGGGTTCACCGCGTCGCCGTCGAAGGGCTCGAAGCCGGTGAGCAGGATGTGGCGGGCCGGGCCGGGGGTCACGCGGGCTGCACTCCCTTGCGGTGGCGCTGGGCCAGGGCCTGGTAGCCGGCCGGGTTCATCTGGACCCAGCGCTCGGCGGGGGTGCCGGCGAGGGGGCCCTTGACCTTGCAGGGAGCGCCCATGGCGAGCACGCCGTCGGGGATCTCGGTGCCCGGCGTCACCAGCGAGCCGGCCGCCACCATGGCGCGCGCGCCGATCTTGACGCCGTCGAGCAGCGTCGAGGAGTTGCCGACGAGGGCCTCCTCGCCGACGGTGGCGGCGTGGACCAGGCAGAGGTGGCCGACGGTGGCGCCGGGGCCGATCTCGACGCCGCCGGCCGGGGTGACGTGGATGACCGCGCAGTCCTGCACGTTGGCGCCCCGACGGATCACGATCGGGTTGAAGTCGGCGCGGAGGACGGTGTTGTACCAGACCGAGGCGTTCTCCTCCACCGTGACGTCGCCGATCAGGTTGGCGGTGGGCGCGATGAAGGCGGTGGGGTGCACGCGCGGCGACTTGCCTTCGAACGAGAAGAGCGGCATCCGCGGCTCCTTGGCGACGAGGGGATGGCTGCGAGGGACGATATTGCCCCCGTCCTCCGTTCAAGACAAGTGGCAGCCGGGAGCGAGTAGACAAGCTCCGGAGCGAGGTGTAGCCTGCGCCATCATGGCCGCGCCGAAGATCGCCGCCGTCGCGACCGCCACCCCGCCCTGGCGCTACGATCAGGCCACCGTGCTGCGCATGTCGGGCTACGACGATCCGCGGCGCATGGGCTTCTTCAGCAACAGCCTGATCGAGACGCGCCACCTCTACATGGACCCGGCGACGTTCACGCCCGACGAGAGCGTGGACCAGCTCAACGAGCGCTGGCGCCGCGGGGCGGTGGAGGTCGGCACCGCGGCGGTGGCGCGGGCCATCGAGCGGGCGGGCTGGCGGCGCGAGGACGTGGACTTCCTCGCCACCACCACCTGCACCGGGCGGGTGTGCCCGAGCCTCGACGCGCAGATCATCAACGGCCTCGGGCTCAAGTCGACCATCCAGCGCGTGCACGTGGGCGACACCGGCTGCGCGAGCGCGATGGTGGCGCTGCAGCAGGTGTGCAATCACCTGCGCGCGTTCCCCGAGCACCGCGCGGTGATGGTGGCGGTGGAGATCTGCTCGGCCGCCTACTTCCTCGACGACCGGCTGGAGAGCGCGGTGGCCCACGCGATCTTCGCCGACGGGGCGGGGGCCATCGCGATCAGCGGGGACGGCGCGGGGCCCGAGATCGTCGAGCACCGCACCATGTTCCGCTCCGAGCACCTGGGCGCGATGGGCTTCGAGTATCCGGGCGGGCGCCCGCGGGTGGTCCTCTCCAAGGACGTGCGGCGCATCGGCGCGGGCATGATGAAGGAGATGGCGGACGCGCTGATGGCGGGCAACGGGCTCAAGACCGAGGACATCGCCCACTTCGTGCTGCACTCGGCGGGCCGCCGGGTGATCGAGCAGGTGGGCCGGCTGATGACGCTCGACGAGTCGCGCCTCGCGCACTCCCGGAAGGTGCTGCAGGAGTACGGCAACATGTCGTCCGCCACCGTGGTGTTCGTGCTCGACGACCTCCTGCGGTCCGGCGAGCCGGTGCCGGGCGACTGGGGACTCATGATCGCCCTGGGGCCGGGGTTCGCGGCCGAGGGCGCCCTGCTGCGCTGGTAATGCCGCTCTTCCCTCCCCTCGCGCGGGCGACGGGCGTGCTCGAGATCATCGACGGGCCCCTGCCGGTGGCCTTCGACGAAATGGCCTGCTGCATGATGGACATCTCGCGCGTGAACGGGTTGTTCGGCGGGCGCATGGTCACCATGATCCACGTCAAGCGCCTGCTCGGCGCGCTGCCCGCCGACCACCTCATCACCGTGCTCGACGTGGGCACCGGGGCGGGGGACATCCCGCGCGCGCTGGTGCGCTGGGCCCGGCGCGAGGGCCGGCGCATCCGGGTGTTCGCGCTGGACCGCGACGCGGACACCCTCAAGATCGCGGCGCAGGTGGTGCGCGACTACCCGGAGATCCGGTTCCTGCGCGGCGACGCGCTCGCGCTGCCGATCCGGCCGGGCGGCGTCGACCTCACCATCTCCGCGATGACGCTGCACCACCTGGAGCCCGACGCGGGGGTGCGCTACCTCGCCGAGATGGACGCGGCGGCGCGGGTGGGCATGATCGTGAACGACCTGGTGCGCTCGCGCATCGCCCACGCGGTGGTGTGGCTGATCACGCGCTTCATCACCCGCAGCGCGATCTCGCGGCACGACGGGCCGCTCTCGGTGCGGCGCTCGTATACGCCGCACGAGGTGAGCGGGCTGTGCGAGAAGGCGGGAGTGACGGACGCGAGCGTCGTGCACCACTGGCCCTACCTTCGATTCTGCGCGGTGCGGGCCAAGCGATGACCGGCGCCGATCCCGGCCGGACCGAGCCGTGACGCGTGCCGACGCGGTCGTGGTCGGCGCCGGGCCGGCCGGCGCCGCGACCGCGATCCTGCTCGCCGAGCGCGGCCTCGCGGTCACCCTCCTCGACAAGGCCGCGTTCCCGCGCCCGAAGATCTGCGGGGAGTACCTCTCGCCCGAGGCCGCGCGCGTGCTCGATCGCCTCGGGGTGCTCAAGGCGGTGGACGCGGCGGGGGCGCAGCCGCTCCACGGCATGCGCATCACCGCGCCGGACGGCACCGTCCTCGACGGGGCCTATCCGACCGGCGGACGGTGGCGCGGGTACCGTGATCACGCGCTCGCGATTCCGCGCGAGATCTTCGACCGCATCCTGGTGGAGCGGGCGCGGGCGCTGCCGGTGGACGTGCGCGAGCGGCACCGGGTGACCGGGCTCCTGCGCGAGGGCGACCGCGTGGTGGGTGTGCAGGCGGAGGACGAGGACGGGACGCGGATCGACATGGGCGCGCGCCTCGTGGTGGGCGCCGACGGGCGGGCCTCGGTGGTGGCGCGCGCGCTCGGCCTGCTGCGGCCGCACCGGCTGCAGCGTGTGGCGCTGATCCGGTACGCGAGCGGCATCGAGGGGCTCGACGACCGCGGCGAGATCTACGTCGATCCGCCCGACTACTCCATCCTGAACCCGGTGGCGCCCGGGCTCGTGAACGTGAGCCTGGTGGTGCCCATCTCGCACGCGCGGCCGTACCGCGGGCGGATGGAGGCGTTCTTCGAGGCGCGGATCAAGCAGCTGCGTCACCTGCGGGCGCGGGTGGCCGGGATGCGCGCGGAGGGGCCGCTGCGGGTGATGGGGCCGCTCGCGTACCGGGTGAGGGAGCCACGCGTGGGCGGCGTGATGCTGGCGGGCGACGCGGCGGGCTTCTACGACCCGTTCACCGGCGAGGGGCTCTTCACCGCGCTGCGCGGGGCCGAGCTGCTCGCCGAGGTGGCGCACGGCGCGCTCGCGCGCGACGACGTCGGGGCGGCGGCGCTGGCGCCCTACGCGGCGGCGCGGCGCGCGGCCTTCGCCGACAAGGCGCGGGTCACCCGCGCGCTTCAGCTGATCATCGCGCACCGCCGCGTGGCCAACGCCGCGGCCCACTTCCTGCGCCGCCACCCCGCCCTCCTCGGCACCCTCATGGGCGTCATCGGCGACTTCATCCCCCCCCGCGCGGTCTGGGGTCAGGTCTTACATTCCG
>DATFAJ010000604.1:0-5126 GCA_035254745.1 Candidatus Methylomirabilota bacterium
CTCGGTGTGCCGCTGGATGCGAGGCACGATGCCGACGACGAGCAGCACGGCCAGGCCGAACAGACCGAGGAGGGTGATGCGCAGGGCGGGCCGGCCGCGGCGCCGGCCCGCGCTCCTCGGCGGGGCCGCCGGGTGCCGCTCGGGGGGCGGCGTCTCCATGATCTAGCGGGCCTCCTGGGGAGCGGGCCGGGCGGACGCGACGGCGGGCTCGGCCAGCTCCGGGTGGAGCTCGCCGGCCGTGAACGGCGGCCGGCGCCGCAGCAGACTGTAGATGACCGGGACGACGAAGAGGGTGGCCACGGTGGCGAGCGCGAGCCCGCCGATCACCGCGCGGCCGAGCGGGGCGTTCTGCTCGGCGCCCTCGCCCAGGCCGAGCGCCATCGGCAGCATGCCGATGATCATCGCGAGCGCGGTCATCAGCACCGGGCGGAGCCGGATGTGGCCGGCGGAGAGCGCGGCCGCGGTGGCGTCGAGGCCGTGGTCCTTCCGCTGGTCGTTGGCGAAGGTGACGAGCAGGATGCTGTTCGACGTGGCGACCCCGATGCTCATGATCGCGCCCATCAGGGAGGGCACGTTGATGGTGGTCTGGGTCACGAAGAGCGCGAGCAGGATGCCGGAGATGGCGCCGGGCAGGGCGGTGATGATGATGAACGGGTCGAGCCACGACTGGAAGTTCACCACCATCAAGCAGTAGACGAGGATCACCGCGAAGACGAGGCCGCCGGCGAGGCCGCGGAAGGCGGAGTCCATGTTCTGCACCTGGCCGCGCAGGGCGAGGGTGGTCCCGCGGGGCAGGTCCTTCTCGATCTCCGCCATGATCCGGCGGACGTCGCGGGCCGTCCCGCCCAGGTCCCGGTCCTGCACGTTCGCGAAGACGTCGAACACGTTCTGGATGTTGTAGTGGTTGGCCACCGACAGGGTGGTGCCGCGCTCCACCTGGGCGAGGTTGGTCAGCAGCTCGGGCACCGGGACCCCGGAGGCCACCATCGGCTCGCTGGTGAGCGCGTCGAGGCTGTCGATGCGGTACTGCGGGGTCTGCACCGAGACGCGGTAGCTGACCCCGTTCTGCGGGTTCAGCCAGAAGTTGGGCGCCGCGTCGCTGCTCGAGGCCAGCGAGACGAGCAGGTTGTTGGCCACGTCGCGCTGGGTCATCCCGATCTGGGCCGCGCGGGTGCGGTCGACCTCCACCCGGAGCTGGGGCGCCGCCACCACCTGGTGCACCCGCACGTCCACCAGCCCCGGCACCGCCCTCACGCGGTCGGCGAGCCGGCGGGCGATCTCGAAGTTGGCCGCGCGGTTGTTGCCGACCACCTGCAGGTCGATCGGCGACTGCAGCCCGAAGTTGAGGGTCTGGCTCACGATGTCGGCGGACTGGAAGAAGAAGGTCAGCTCCGGGAACTGGGGGTAGACCTGCCGCCGGATCGCCTTCATGTAGTCGAAGGTCGAGCCGCGGTGGTCGGGCCGGAGCGAGATCAGCATCTCTCCGTCGGCGGGGCCGATGGTGGCCCCCTCGCCGAACGCCATGTTGATGCTCCCGATCGGGATGCCGACGTTGTTGATGATGCGCGAGACCTCGTCGTCGGGGATCACCCGGCGGATGGCCTCCGCGACCTGGCCGAAGATCCGGTCGGTCTCCTCGATGCGGGTGCCCGCGGGGGCGCGCACGTGCAGCCGGAGCTGGCCCGCGTCCACCGTCGGGAAGAAGTCCTCCCCGGTGAAGAAGGCGAGACCGAGGGACAGCAGGAAGAAGAGGGCGAACCCCACCAGCACCGTGGCGCGGTGGGCGAGCGACCAGCCGAGGGCGCGCCGGTACCACTCGCGCATCCGCTCGAAGCGGCGGTCGAAGGCGCCGTGGATGGTCCAGAAGAGGCCGACGCCCGAGCCGTGCCCGCCCTCCGCGTAGCGGTCGACCTCGCTCGCGAGGAGGAAGTGCACCATCGTCGGCACGAGGGTGCGCGAGAGGAAGTAGGAGGCCATCATGGCCAGGACCACCGCGAGGGCCAGCGGGACGAAGAGGAAGCGCACCGCGCCCTCGAGGAAGACCACCGGCACGAACACGATGCAGATGCAGAGGGTGGAGACGAAGGCGGGCACCGCGATCTGCTGGGCTCCGTCCAGGATGGCCCGGATGATCGGCTTGCGCATGCCGAGGTTGCGGTGGATGTTCTCGATCTCCACCGTGGCGTCGTCCACCAGGATGCCCACCGCGAGGGCGAGGCCGCCGAGCGTCATGATGTTGATCGTGTGACCCATGAGCCCCAGCACGATCACCGAGGTGAGGATCGACAGCGGGATGGAGACGCTCACGATCAGGGTGCTGCGCCAGCTGCCGAGGAAGATCAGGATCATCAGGGCGGTGAGCCCCGCCGCGATGATCGCCTCGCGCGCCACTCCGTCGACCGCGGCCCGCACGAACACCGACTGGTCGAACATGAGCTTGAGATCCAGCTCCGGGGGCAGGGTCGCCTGCACCTTGGGCAGCATGTCCCGGATCCGCCGCACCACGTCCAGGGTGGAGGCGCCCCCGCTCTTGAAGATGGTCACGAGGCTCGCCCGCCGGCCGCCCTGGCTCACGATGTTGGTCTGGACCGAGTAGCCGTCCCGCACCTGGGCGACGTCGCGGATGTACACGATCGCGTTGTTGACCTGCTTGACCGGCAGGTCGTTCAGGCCCTCCACCGTGTCCGGGCTGCTGTTGACGCGCACGCTGTACTCGCGCGCGCCGATCTTGGCGGTACCGGTGGGCAGGATCAGGTTCTGGGCGCTGATCGCGTTCACCACGTCGCTCGGGGAGAGGCCGGTGGCCTTGAGCGCGCGGGGATCGAGGTCGACCATGATCTGGCGGGGCTTGCCTCCGAACGGCAGGCTGACCGACGCGCCCCGCACGGTGGCGAGCTGGGTACGGACGAAGTTCTGCGCGTAGTCGAACAGCACCGCCTCCGGCAGGGTCTCGCTCGCCACCGAGAGCTGCAGGATCGGCACGCTGGACGCGCTGTAGCGGATGATGAGCGGGGCGGACATGCCGGGGGGCAGCGCGCGCAGGACGCTCTGGGAGGTCGACCCCAGCTGGGCGACCGCCGCCTCGATCTTCGCCCCGGGCTGGAAGTAGATGCGGGTCAGGCCGATGCCGACCATGGCCTGCGATTCCATGTGCTCGATGTCGTTGACGCTGGTGGTGAAGGCGCGCTCGGTCACCAGTAGCACCCGTCGCTCCATGTCTTCCGGCGAGATGCCGGTGAACGACCACACCACGCTGACGACCGGGATGTCGATGTCCGGGAAGATGTCGGTCGGCATCCGGACCATCGAGACCAGGCCCAGGACCACGATGAGGAGGGCGACCACGACGAACGTGTAGGGCCGACGGAGCGCGAGCCTGACGATCCACATTGTGGAGGCCCAATCATACGCAAGCCGGCCACCCCATGGGCCAGGATTCTGCCCCGCCCGGCCGCGGCTTGACACCGCCCGGAGCGACGGCCCATAGTCGCCGCGTACCCATGGCGGAGCCCGAGGTCCGGCGCGTGGCGGTCGTGCTCTTCGACGGCTTCACCGTCCTCGACGTCTACGGGCCGGTGCAGGCCTTCGCGAGCACCCGGATCACGCGTCCCGACGGCTCCCCGCACCGCCTCTTCGAGATCGTCACGGTGGCCGAGAAGGCGGGGCCGATCAAGAGCGGTGAGGGCCCGACCACCCACGCCGACCACGCCTTCGCCGACGCGCCCCCCTACGACATCCTGCTGGTCCCGGGCGGCTTCGGCACCCGACAGGCGGTCAACAACGCCCCGCTGCTGCTGGCGCTCACCGCGGCCAGCCGGAAGGCCGCCATCACCACCACCGTGTGCACCGGCTCGGCCCTGCTGGCCCGCACCGGCCTCATGGACAACCGGCCGGCGACGTCGAACAAGATCGCCTGGGACTGGGTGGTGCAGCAGGGCCCGCGGGTGAAGTGGCAGCGCCGGGCCCGCTGGGTGGACGACGGCGACCTCGTCACCTCGTCCGGGGTCTCGGCCGGGATCGACATGGCCCTCTCGGTGGTGGCGCGCCTGCACGGCGTCGACATGGCCCGACAGGCGGCCCGGTTCATGGAGTACGTGTGGCACGAGGACGCGGGGGACGATTCCTTCGCCTGACCGCGGGGCTCGTGGTGGCCGTCGCCATGCCGGCGGTCGGCCTCTGCCCTGAGCCGGCCGCCGCCCAGCCCGCCGACGTGCGGGTCCTCACGCTGCGAGTCGTGGCCGAGGAGATGTATCGCGCCCGTCCGGGCTGGGAGGCCGAGCTGCGGCGGACGGTCCAGACCGTCTCCGACATCTACGAGCGAAGCTTCCAGATCCGCTTCCGGATCCTGGACGTGGTGCCGTGGACGATCGGCCCCGCGGTCCCGCTCCAGACGATCATGAACCGCCTCCGTCGGGAGATCCCGATCGGGTCCGCCGACGTCCTGGTGGGGTTCGCGTCGGAGCGGTGCGAGGGCCTGCACTACGGCATCGCGCAGGTCTTCGGTCGGGTGGCCATGGTGCAGACCGGCTGCCTCGATACCGCGGTGTTGTCCAACACCACGGCCGAGGCGGTGCTCTCGCACGAGATGGGGCATGTCTTCGGCGCCTTCCATCCCGGGCCATCGGGCGCCGGCTCGGTCATGCGCTACGGCCCGGCCGATCGCTTCGACTCGCAGAACGCGCGGATCATCCGCATGATGCGCGAGCGCGATTTCACGACCGGCGTGCGCGGGGTGGACC
Organism: Candidatus Methylomirabilota bacterium; assembly: GCA_035254745.1. Taxonomy (GTDB): domain Bacteria; phylum Methylomirabilota; class Methylomirabilia; order Rokubacteriales; family CSP1-6; genus CAMLFJ01. The sequence continues at coordinate 4,740 of DATFAJ010000604.1, forward strand.
CCGCGATGCGCCGGGCGTGGAGCGCGATCTACGCCGAGGGGCACGCCTCCGACGAGCCCAACCCGCTGGCGGGCGCGATCGCCAACGCGGCCGGCGTGCCGTCCGCGGAAGGCCGGCCGCAGGAGGCCGAGGCTCTGCTCCGCGAGGCCGTCGCCATCGATCCGGGTGCGGCGCGGGTGCACACCATGCTCGGCCTCCTCCTGAGTCGCGAGGGCCGTCTCCCCGAGGCCGCGACCGAGCTCCAGACCGCGAAGCGCCTGAGCTTCCGCGAGACGGAGGCGCGCACCGAGCTCGGCTTCGTCCTGCTCGAGCTCGGGCGCGAGGAGGAGGCGCTGGTCGAGCTGCGCGACGTGCTCCGGGTCGACCGGCGCGCGCCGCGCCCGTACG
>DATFAJ010000605.1:0-4073 GCA_035254745.1 Candidatus Methylomirabilota bacterium
CCGCGTCGGCCAGCGTGAGGAGCAGGAGATCGGATGCCTCGTCGCCGAGATCTCGGAAGAACCGGAAGCGCGCCCGCCGTGAGATCTCCCCCGCCTGGGCCAGGTGCATCGGCCGCAGGTGCTCGGCCACCAGTCTCTCCAGCACCTGGCTGGCGCGCCGCGGCAGCCGGAGACGCTCCGCGATCGCCGCGGCGCGCCGCGCGCCGGCCGCGTCGTGGCCGAAGAAGCGGACGCGTCCGGCCTGCTCGGTGCGGGTCTCGGGCTTGGCCACGTCGTGGAGGAGGGCGGCCAGCCTGAGCGTCTGCCGCCGCGTGAGCCCGCCGCCCAGTGGCTCGCCGAGATGCCCGCGGAGCCCGGGGCCCCACGGGGCAAGCGCGTCGAGGTCGGCGAGCAGGACGTCCACGGCCTCCACCGCCCGGATCGAGTGCTCCCACACGTCGAAGTGATGCGGAAGCGGCTGGGCGGTGGCGCGCATCGGAGCGCTCTCGGGCAGGAGGACCGCGAGCACGCCCAGCCGATCCAGCATCCGGAGCCCGACCGTGGCCCGCGCTTCTCCCAGGATGCCCACGAGCTCGTCGCGCACGCGCTCGGTCGCCACGTCCGCCAGGAGCGGTGCTCCCGCACGCATCACCGCCGCCGCGTGCGGGTCGAGATCCCAGCCGCTGCGCATCGCGAGCCGCACGCCGCGCAGGACCCGCACCGGATCGTCGGCGATCGCGGTAGGGCTGCAGAGCCGCACCACGCGCGCGTGAAGGTCGGCGAGCCCGCCGGTCGCATCGGTGACGACGGCGCTGCCGTCGCGCAGGAGGTCGGCGAGGGGTACCGCGAGCGCGTTGATCGTGAAGTCCCGGGCCCGGAGGTCTTCCTCGAGCGTGGGCGCCCGGAAGTCGACCAGGTCGATCGGGAGCGCCTGGCCGGCCGCGCCCACGATGCGGCCGGCGCCGCGGCCCTCGTCGAGGACGACGAAGCGCGCCTCCAGCCGGTCGGCCAGCCGTCGGCCGAGGGCGAGGGCCCCGTCCGGCACCGCCACGTCGAGGTCGGCCACCGGCTCCGAGCCCAGCAGCTGCCGGACCGCCCCGCCCACCAGCCAGAGCGGACGGCCGACGCCGCCGAGCTCGGCCAGGAGCGTTAGCGCCCGCCGGGCGGCGGCGGGAATGGCGAGGAGCGACACGCGCGGAGACATCCGCTAGAGGTCGAGCAGGCGCCGGGCGTTGTCGTGGAAGATCTTGCGGTAGACCGCCTCGGGAAGCACCCGCTCCCAGATCGGGCGCCGCTCTTCGTCGTAGTCGTGCGGGGTGTTGGGAAAGTCGCTCCCGAAGAGGACGCGATCCTGCCAGCGCACGAGATCGTCGTCGCTGACGTCGGCCGGGCTCGCGCCACCGCCTCCCAGGTAGATCGGGCTCTGGGCCGCCATCGCCGCGGTGGTATCGAGGTACATGTTGGGACAGCGGGGCATCAGCTCGAGGTGCCGCCGCGTCTCCCACTGGCCCATGTGCCCCACGATCGCCTTCAGCTCCGGGAACATCGTCATCACCCGCTCGAAGCGCGGGAATCCGTCGTACTCGTTGGGCCAGGGCGCGCTACCCACGTGGATCAGGAGCACCGCCCCTCGAGCCACCAGCAGCTCGTACACCGGCAGGATCCGCGGGTCGTCGGGGTGGAAGCGCTGCACGTTGATGTGGAACTTGAAGCCCTTGAAGCCGTAGCGATCGAGGGCCTCCCGCGCCACGTCGAGCACGTCCGGATCGCCGGGGTGCAGCGTCCCCAGCGCGAGCCCGGCGGGCAGGCGCCCGGCCGTCTCGTGGAGCCAGGCATTCAGCTCGCGGGCGAGACCCGGCTTGTGCGCGTACGAGAAGAACACGAACCGCTCCACGCCCCGGTCGACGAGAAAGCGGGCGACCAGGTCCGGATCGGTGGGGTACTGGAACTGCCAGCCGGGTCGCCCCTCGAACCAGCGGCGGATCGCCTTCCACAGCCACGGTGGGTGCAGGTGCGTGTGAATGTCGATGTAGCGGAAGCCGGGCGGCGGCGCGGCCATCACGCGTGCACCACCCAGCGCCCCGGCCACCCCGCGACCTCGACCCCGGCCTCGACGGTGCCGGCGCGACCGAGGGCGCCCAGCGCCGTCTCGACTTCGGCGCGCCCGACGCCGAAGAGGCGCGCGAGTCGGGCCGGCGTCGAGTAGACCGCCCCGGCCAGGTACCGCGCGAGCAGACGCTCGAGCGCGGCGGGCCGTCGCAGCCCGCGGCCCTCCGCGACCTGGTCGGGCAACCAGCGCTCGAGCAGGTCCCAGCGGTAGGAGAAGGTGGGCTCGTAGCGCTCCTCGGTCTTGACGATCCAGAGCCCCTGCTGCAGCTCGCCCATCGCGCGCTCGAACTCGCGCGTCTTGGAGGCCTCCAGCATGAAGCACTCCGCCCGCAGGCTCCGCGTGTACTGCGGGGACTCGCGCATCAGGCGGTCCATGATCCGCCTGGCCGTGACCGACAGTCGCCCCTCCTCGTACTCCCGGCGGTAGTCCCGGGCCCGCTGGCGGCCCCGCACGAGGGCATAGAAGGCCGGGAAGAGATCGAGGGCCACCAGCACCGGACGCCCCTTGACCAGCTTGCCGTAGTAGACGTGACGCCGCGCGGGCAGGACGTCCTTGAGCTCCCACGTGAGCCCGATGCCCGCGTCGTGATGCGAGCGCCGCGGCCACCGCGGGGCGGGCCGGCCCACCACCGCCTCCCAGAGGCAGCCCAGCCCGTCGGGGAAGACGTAGAACGTGGAGCAGAGGCCCACCGCGTCGACGAACGCGCGCGCCGCCTGCGCCGATCTCACGCGGCGGGCCGGCGTCTGGCGGAAGTTCGAGCGCCGGCGCCCCAGCAGCGCGGCCGCGTCCATGCCCGGGCTATCCGAGCTCGAAGCCCCGCTCGGTGACGCGGTACTCCACGATGTCGTCGCTCTTGGCGCTGCCGCGGTGCTTCACCACGCACAGGAATCGACCCAGCCGGTTGCCCACCCGCTCGCTCCCCATCACCACGATGCTGTTCGCGACCGCGCCGATGTCGCCCGAGGCCACCTTGCGGGCGATGAGGTGCTCGAGCTGGGTCTCCTCGGTGGTCACCAGGAGCAGCGTGGTCACCGCCGCGTGATCGTACCGATGGGCGTCGATGAAGGCCCGGTGCTGCCAGACCGGCAGGCAGATCTCCATGCCGAGGGTCTCGCTGTCGCGGTGGATCACCTTCCGGTACAGGTCGTCGAAGATGTAGGGCTGGACGTAATCGCCCGGGACGTCCATCGGCTCGATGCCGTCCACCATGATGCGCCGACTACCCGCCCCCAGGTGGAAGTACACGAAGGGGCGCACGGTGTACAGCGCCTGGTTGTACTGGGCCTTCCAGTTCCAGTCGAACTCGAGGCCGTCCGCGGTCGGCACCTGGTAGTCCCGCAGCTTGCCCACCCACGGCAGCGCATCGCAGTAGAAGGCCTGCATCTGCTCGGCCGGCGGGTAGGGGTCGGCCATGGGCAGGACGGTATGCGTCCACCGCTTGAGGTCCCAGCCGTGGAGGCGCGCCGCGTAGGCGTGATGCTGCTGCGAGTCGCCGCGCGCGTTCATGTCGAACACGATCCCCCGCGCGCCGTCCGCGCGGGCCCCGTGGTCGCAGAAGGACAGCCCCAGGTGGGTCTTCCCGATCCCGGTGGCGCCGTAGACGACGGTCAGGGTGCCAGGCAGCAGCCCCCCGCCCAGCATCTCGTCGAGCTTCGGACTCCCGGTGGAAACGCGCGTGGTCATAGACGAAGGATTCTAGCGGCCCGCTCGCGAAGCGGTCAAGCAACCTTGACACACCGCCGAGGTGAGTCCTACGCTCGTTACATGCCACGCCGAGTGGTCTGGTACCCGGCGGGTTCCCCGGCGGCCTCCCTGCTCTCCGCACTCCCCGGCGATCTCGAGGCGATGCCGCTGCCCGCGCGCGGGGTGCCGCGATCGGGACCGGAGGAGGGCGCGGTCGCACTGGTCGACCTCACCGCGGGTGACGCCCGCGCCGCGAGCGAGCTGGCGTCGCTTGCGCCCGATCTCCCGGTGGTGGCCCTGG
>DATFAJ010000606.1:0-3520 GCA_035254745.1 Candidatus Methylomirabilota bacterium
CTTCTTGTGGGCGTCGGGCACCGTGTGGCTGAATCGGCCGGGGAAGAGGCTCGAGCCGATCGAGAACAGGAGGTCGCACTTGCGCAGGAAGTGGTCGGCCATCGAGCCGCGCACCCCGACCGAGAGCGGGTGGCTCTCGGGGAACACCCCCTTGGCCTTGAGCGTGGTCAGGACCGGGATCTGCGCCGCCTCCGCGAACTGCAGCAGCTCGGCCGCCGCGTCCGCGTAGCAGACGCCCTCGCCCACGTGGAGCAGGGGGTCCTTGGCCGCGAGCAGCGCGCGGACCGCCGACTTGACGTCGTCCGGATCGGGCCCGGTGCGCCAGCCCTTCACCGGGGAATACGGATGCTCGTCGGGATCGTACTCGCCGAGATCGCGCGGGATCAGGAGCAGCACCGGGCCCGGCCGGCCGGAGCGGAGATGCGTGTAGGCGCGGCGCGTGTACTCCGGGATGAGATCGGCGCGGTCCACCTTGCCCACCCACTTGGTGACCGGCTTGAACGCCTCGGCCATGTCGAAGTGGGTGTGGCGGCTCGCGCCCACCCCCAGGCCCTCCGCGATCACCAGCAGCGGGGAGGAGTCCTCCCACGCCTGGGCCACCGCGCCGAACGCCATCTGGATGCCCGCCGCGTTGAGGCCGGCCATGACGGTGCAGACCCCGATCTGCTTGCCGTTGGTGACCCGGGAGAAGCCGTCGGCGACCGCGACCGCGAAGCGCTCCTCGCCCATCATGAGGATCGGCATGCCCTCCTCGCCGAGCGCGTTGTTCACCGGGCTCGTCGGGTAGCAGCTCACCCACGGGGTGCCCTCGGACTTGAGAATGCGGGCGAAGCCGTTGACCGCCTTGATCTTCATGCCGTCTCCTTTGGCTTGCGGATCTCCGCGACCGCGGTCGCGTAGCCGGCGCGCAGGATGCCCACGTCGGAGGAGTAGTTGACGATCGTCGCGCCGAGCGCGATCACCTCCCGCACCGCCTCGATCGTGTCGACCGCCATCGCCACCGTCTTGCCGTGCTTGCGCGCCGCCTCGCCGAGCCGCACCCGGTGCTCGCGGAGGACCGTGGACTGGGAAGGTGTGCCGAGGACGCCCAGGTCCTGGGCCAGGTCGGTCGGGCCGATGGTGAGCGCGTCGATGCCGGGGACCGCCGCGATCTCGTCGAGGCGCTCGAAGGCGCCCCGGCTCTCGAGCATCGCGGTCACGTGCACGCGCGCGTTCGCGGTCGCCATGTGCTCGGCGGGAGGCCGCACCCGGAACGCGGTGTGCGGGCCCGAGCCGTACATGCCGCGCGAGCCGAGCGGGGCGTAGCGCGTGGCCGCCACCACCGCCGCCGCGTGCTCGCCGGACTCCACCTGCGGGATGTGGAGGTTCCACACCCCCGCGTCCAGCAGCCGGGTGATCCACTCGCGGTTGCCGTCCGGCGGACGGACTACGAGGGGAAAGTTCAGCGCGCGCGCGAGGGCCGCCATGTCGGCCACCGTCTCGATGGAGAACGCGGAGTGCTCGAGGTCGAGGCGCGCGTAGTCGAGGCCGGCGGCCTGCAGGAGCGTGAGCACGCTGGGCGTGCGGATCATGGTGATCCAGGTCCCGATCTGCACCTCCCCGCGCGCGGCCCGCGCGCGGTAGGCGTTCTCTCGCAGGTCGCTCACCGCCATCTCACGAGCCCCAGCTCACGCTCTCGCCGCCGTCCACGATGAGCGAGACCCCGGTGATGAAGCCGGCCTCCTCGGAGTGCAGGAACAGCGCCGCGTTGGCCACGTCCCACCCGGTGCCCATGCGCCGGCCGAGCGGCACCCGTCGGTCGCGCGCGGCGATGACGTCTTCTCGAGCCGTGCCGGCCGCCACGCGGGACTCGATCGCCATGGGGGTGTTCATCAGACCGGGCAGGATGGAGTTGGCGCGCACCCCGTACTGCGCGTTGTGGGCGGCCAGATTCTCGGTGAGCGCGACCACCGCGGCCTTGGTGGTCTTGTAACCCACCAGCGGGTAGGCGTTCAGCGCGGCCATCGACGAGATGTTCACGATCGAGCCGCGCGCCTCCCGCAGGGCGGGCAGGGCGTGCTTGCAGGTGAGCCAGGTGGCCTTCAGGTTGACGGCCAGGCTGCGGTCGAAGGCCTCCTCGGTGAGGTCGGTCGCCGCCGCGTCGCCCAGGGCCAGGCTCGCGCCCACGTTGTTGTGCAGGATGTCGATCCGCCCGAAGCGCTCCCGGGCGACGGCCACCAGGCGCCGCACGTCGTCTTCCCGCGTGACGTCGGCCGCGAAGGCCCACGCGTCCCCACCTTCCCCTCGGATCATGTCGGCGGTGTCCTGGGCCGAAGCCAGGTGGCGGTCCACGATGCACACCCGCGCCCCTTCGCGCCCCAGCACGATGGCGGTGGCCCGCCCGTTGCCGACCGTCTGTCCCGGGGTCTGGCCGCCCCCGACGACGATGGCCGCCTTGCCCTCGACGCGCTTGCCCATCGGGGAGCGGGCTACTGCGGACGGACGCCGGAGGAGCGGGTCGAAAAGTCCTTGATCTTGGGCATGGCGGCCTCCTTGGCCCCTCCCTTCTACCGCGGGCCCGCGACCTGCGCAAGCGTATCCCGCCCGGGCGGCGCGACCTGCTACACTACCGCCCGCAGGCAGACCCGGGAATCCCCGAGGGAGGACGATCCGATGGCCATGCTCTCGAGAGTCGCGCTGACCGCGCTGGCCCTGATCGGGGCCGTCGTGTCGCCCGCGATCGCGCAGACCACCACGCTCACGATGTCGTCGTGGGTCTCGCCCCAGCACCACCTGACCGCGGTCGTGCTGCAGGGCTGGGCCAAGGAGGTGGAGAAGGCCACCGGGGGCCGGGTCAAGCTGACCATGCTGCCCAAGCATCCCTCCGCCCCGCCGGGCACCTTCGACGCGGTGCGGGACGGGCTGGTCGACGTCTCCTACGTCACCGCCAGCTACACGCCGGCCCGCCACATCCTGCCGCTCATGGCCGAGCTGCCGGGGGCGGGGGACACCGCGCTCGTCAACTCGGTGGCCTACTCGCGCATCTACTGGAAGCACTTCCACGCGGTCGGCGAGTACAAGGGCGTCAAGCTCCTCGGCGTGTTCACCCACGGCCCCGGGCAGATGTTCACCAAGCGGCCGGTCAACGGCATCGCCGACGTGCAGGGACTCAAGATCCGCACCGGCGGCGGCGTCGCGGAGGCGGTGGCCAAGGCACTCGGCGCGGCCGCCTTCGTCAAGCCCGCGCCCGAGTCCTACGAGCTGCTCAAGGGCGGCGTGGCCGACGGGGTGTTCTTCCCGCTCGAGTCGATCATCTCGTTCAAGCTCGAGACGGTGCTCGAGCAGGCGACCCTCTTCCCGGGCGGCATGTACAGCTCGGCCTTCGGCTTCTTCATGAACGAGGACAAGTGGAACAAGCTCTCGAAGGAGGACCAGGCCGCGATCGAGAAGGTCTCGGGCGAGCACCTCGCGCGCCTGGCCGGCCGGTCCTGGGACGAGGCCGACGCCAAGGGCCTCGAGGCGCTCAAGAAGTCCGGGGTGA
>DATFAJ010000607.1:0-3541 GCA_035254745.1 Candidatus Methylomirabilota bacterium
CCGATGCCGGAGGACGATCGGTTCTGGTCGGCGGCGATCGACATGAAGATGCCGCTGACGGTCCACGTCGCGTTCGATCGGCTCGGGCCGCGCGCGTCGCAGCCGACGTTCGAGTATCCCGGCGCCGATCCCGAGATGCTGAAGAAGGTCGGCCCGCGAAAGATCGTGGACTGGGTGGCGCTGCCGTTCCTCGGCATCGCGCCCGCGCTGAGCCTGGCGCAGCTGGCGCTCTCGGGGGTGTTCGATCGCCTGCCCGATCTCCGGATCTTCTTCGCCGAGACCCGGCTGGGCTGGGTGCCGTTCTGGATGGAGGAGGCCGACTACTGGTACGAGCGGCACCGCTACTGGTCGGAGCGGCTGCTCGGCTTCCGGCCGCCCAAGGAGCGGCCCAGCGACTACGTGCGGCGGCACATCTCGTTCAGCGTGCAGCACGTCGAGCGGGTGGCCATCGAGCTGCGCCACCACCTGGGCGTCGACCACATCATGTTCGCGACCGACTTCCCGCACATCGAGTGCGACTGGCCCAACACGCGCCCGTTCGCCGAGCGGCTGCTCGCGGGCGTGCCGGCGGACGAGGCGTTCCGGATCGCGAGCGGCAACGTGCTGGACTTCTTCCACCTGCGTGACACCGCGGTCGGCCGGACGGCGCTGGCCGCGATGCCATGACGAGGCGAGACGGGAGGCGCGGACCATGGGCCGGGCGGTGACGACGCAGTGGGTGGCCGGGATGAAGATCGAGGGGACGGTCGGGCCGCACCGCCTGGTGATGGACGCGCCGGCGGAGGCGGGCGGCGGGGACGAGGCGCCCTCGCCCGCGGAGATGCTCCTGGGCGCGATCGGCGCCTGACGCATCTCCAACGTTCGGCGGTTCGCCGAGCGCCAGCAGTGGCCGCTGCGCGGCCTTCGCGCCCGCCTCACCGCGACGGAGGCGCAGGGGCAGATCACCGGCGTGGAGGGGGAGCTGCTCGTGGAGGGCACGTTCGACGACGCCCAGCTCGCGCGCCTGCAGGAGGCGGCCGAGGGCTGCCGGATCAGCCGCGCGATGAAGGTGCCGGTCCAGGTGCCGGTGCGCCGGGCGCCCGGCGCCGGGTAGGGGAGATCAGCGCGTCGCCCGGCCGAAGCGCGCGGGCGAGAAGGCCTCGAGCGCGAGCGCGGCCTTGCCGGTCAGGATGAGATCGGCCACCGCGCGGCCCATGGCCGGGCCGAGCAGGATGCCCTTGCGGCCGGCCCCGGTGGCCATGTAGACGGAGTCGAAGCCCGGCACGCGTCCGAGCAGCAGCAGGCCGTCCCCGGCCACCGGCCGCAGGCAGGCGGTCTGGTGGACCACGTGGGCGTCGGCCATGACGGGCAGCATCTTCACGAGCGCGGCGCCGATCTCGTCGCGCGCCTCGCGCGTCGTCTCCTCGTCGAAGCCGGCCTCCTCCTCGGTGGTGCCCGCCCACAGGAGGCCGTCGGGCTTGGTGGTGGCGTAGTTGTGGCCCCAGCCGACCGAGCAGGGCACCGGCGGCCCGGGCGCCTGCAGGCGCAGGATCTGGCCCTTGAGGGGACGCACCTCGATGGGCAGATCGAGCCACGACGAGGCCTCCGCGCTCCAGGGGCCGAGGGCCAGCACCACCGTGTCGCAGGCGATCTCGGTGCGCTCGAGCACCACGTGCGTGACCCTGGCGCCCTCGCGCCGGAGACCGGTGATGCGCCCGTGGCGCACGCTCGCGCCGAGCTGCTCGGCGGCGCGGGTGAGGGCGAGCACGAGGCGATACGGCTCGACGTCGGCGGTGCCGTCGATCGCGACCGCGCCGATCGCCTCCTCCGAGACCCGCGGCTCCACCCTTCGGGCCTCGGCGCCGTCGAGCCAGCGCGCGGTGTAGCCGGACTGCTGCTGCTGCCAGGGCAGCGCGGCCTGGAGACGCCGCGCCTCCGCCTCGGTGAAGGCCAGCGCGAGCGACGGGCGCACCCGGAAGTCGATGTCGATCCCGGTCTCCGCGACGACGTGCTCGGCCAGCTCGCGGTGCAGGCGCATCCCGGCCTGCGCGACCTCGGCGAGGGGCCCCGGGATGCCGGCGCCGGTCACCGGGCTGAGCCCGCCGTAGGCGAAGCCCGAGGCGTGGCTGCCGATGGCGTCGCGCTCCACCACGACGCTGGCGACCCCGGCCCGGGCCAGGTAGTAGGCGGTGACCACCCCCACGATGCCGCCGCCCACGATCACCACCCCGCTCGAGGCCATCGCTCAGATCACGCCGTCGGCGCGCCAGCGCTCGAGGTCCTCGCGCGAGTGGCCCAGCAGGCCGACGAAGATCTCTTCGTTGTGCTCGCCGGGCATGGGCGCGAGGAAGCGCACGCGGCCGGGCGTCTCCGAGAGCTTGAGCGGCGTGCCGGTGGTGGTGAGGGGTCCGAAGACGGGATGGTCGCGCCGCACGAACATCTCGCGCGCCTGCACCTGGGGGTCCGCGACCATCTCGGCCACGTTGTTGACCGGCGCGGCCGGGATGCCGGCGGTCGCCAGGACGCGGACGATCTCCGCCTTCGGGCGCGGGCCGGTCCAGGCCTGGATGATGGCCGCGATCTGATCGCGCCGATCGCGCCGGGCCGCCGCGGTGGCGAAGCCGGGGTCGCGCGTCAGCTCGTCGCGGCCGATGACCGCGCAGAAGCGCGCCCAGATCGCGTTGCTCGCCGAGGCCGCGACCGCGACGTGGCCGTCGGCGGCCGGGTAGATCCCGGTGGCGGAGCCGGCGAACGAGACGTTGCCGGCGCGGGTGAGGATCTCGCCGCCCACCGTGTAGCGCTCGCCGAGGTTGTCGAGCGCCACCACCAGGCTGTCGAGCAGGGCCAGGTCGATGCGCTGCCCGTGGCCGGTGCGCTGCCGGTAGTGCAGCGCGGAGACGATGCTGAAGGCGCAGAGCATGCCCGCGTAGTAGTCGGAGATCGACTGGCCGGAGCGGGTGGGGGGCCCGTCGGGATCACCGGTGATGCTCATGTAGCCGCTGATCGCCTGCGCGAGCATGTCGTAGCCGCGCTGGGGCGCGTAGGGCCCGGTCTGGCCGAACGCGGTGATCGAGGCGTAGACGACGCCCGGGTTCACGCGGCGCAGGTCCTCGTAGCCGAGGCCGAGGCGCTCCATGGTGCCGACGCTGAAATTCTCGCTCACCACGTCGGCGTGCCGGACCAGCTCGCGGAACAGCGCGACGCCCGTCTCCGTCTTCAGGTCGAGGGTGACGCCGAGCTTGTTGCGGTCGCGGTACTGCGCGGCGGGCACCCGCTCCTCGACCCCGTCGCGCCGCCGCTTCACGCCGAGCGACACCCGCTCGCGCCCGCGCTCGGGCGACTCGACCTTGATCACCCGCGCGCCCATGTCGGCGAGCAGCATCGTGCAGAACGGCATCGCGATGACCTGGCCCAGGTCGAGCACCGTGACGTCGTCGAGCGCCTGATTCACCGCGGGGCGGCCCTAGCGGGGCGCGGCGTCAGGCGGGGGCGCGCCCGGGGTGCCGGACCAGAGGCCGCCGGCCAGGTAGCCGCCGTCCACCGCGAGGGTGTGGCCGGTGAC
>DATFAJ010000608.1:0-2197 GCA_035254745.1 Candidatus Methylomirabilota bacterium
TGGAGCACGCAGCCCACGCTGGTCTCGTCGCGGGCCAGCGGGATGTACCAGAACCAGCCCTCCGGGAAGATGTAGAGACGGACGTTGCCCTCCGACCGGCCCGGGAAGCGCCGCGCCCCGCGGAAGTAGGCGAAGATCGCCACCTTGCCGAGCCCGGGCCGCGGCTTCCGCTGGCCCTGCCGCGCGGCCAGGAACGCGTCGCGGCCGCTCGCGTCCACCACGAACGCGGCCCGGAGCTCGCGCTCGCCGTCGCGGTCGCTGAGGCGCGCGGTCACCCCGTCGGCGTCGAAGGCGACCTTCTCCACGGTGGCCGGCTGGTGCACCGTCACCCCGGGCTGGGCCGCCGCGTGCTCGAGCAGGATCTGATCGAACTCCGCGCGGTGCACGTCGAGCGTGAACGAGGGCCAGGGCCGGCCGGGGCGGAAATCGAAGGTGGTCTCGATCCCGAGCTCCTGGTCGTGGAAGGTCGCCCCGTACTTCACCTGGAAGCCGTGGCCGAGGACCCGGTCGAGGACGCCCAGCCGCTTGCAGATGTCCATGCAGGTCGGGATGAGGGACTCGCCGACCTTGAAGCGCGGGAAGGCCTCCCGCTCGACCAGGGCGACGCGCAGGCCGCCCCGGGCCAGGAAGGTGGCCGCCGTGGTCCCACCCGGCCCGGCGCCGATCACCAGCACGTCGGCGTCACGCGAGGAGCTCGTCACCCCCGGCATGTTACCCGATAAGGCGACCGCGGGGCGAGTCTCCGGCCGTCCGGATTTGCCGCCCTCCCCGCCCCATGCTAGCCTGCGCCCGCCCGGCGCCCGCACCCGAGAAGAAGGGACGACCACCATGACCGAGCTTCGCATCGACTCCGATCCCCACGCCGCCGAGAGCCTCAAGCTGGCGGTCACCGACCACCTCGACATGTACAACGTGGGCGTGACCGGGTTCACCGAGTACTCCCCGGTCAACCTCTTCCTGCGCGACGGCAGCGAGGAGGTCCAGGGCGGTCTCCTGGCCTCGATCTGGGGCGGCGTCATGTACGTCCGGATCCTCTGGGTCGCGCGGGCCCTGCGGGGCCAGGGCCACGGGCAACGCCTGCTGGCCGCGGCGGAGCAGCGCGCGATCGAGCGGGACTGCCGCCACGTCTTCCTCGACACCTTCAGCTTCCAGGCTCCCGGCTTCTACCTCAAGCAGGGCTACGAGATCTACGCGCGCGCCGACGACTGGCCGGTGGGGCACGCCCACTACTTCCTGCGGAAAGGTCTGCCGACCCCGCCATGATCAAGCTCGTGTTCTGCCTGCGCCGTCTCCCGCACCTCTCGCGCCAGGAGTTCCAGCGCTACTGGCTCGAGTCCCACGGGCCGCTCGTGCGCCGGCTCGCGCCCGCCCTCGGGGTGAAGCGCTACGTGCAGGTGCACACCGTCACGTCCGCCTTCAGCGAGGCGATGAGCCGCCACCGCGGCGCGCCGGAGGACTTCGACGGCGTGGCCGAGCTGTGGTGGGAGTCGGTCGACGACTTCGCCCGCGCGGGCACCACCAAGGAGGGCCGCGACGCGGGGCGGCAGCTGCTCGAGGACGAGAAGCGCTTCATCGATCTCTCGCGTTCTCCGATCTGGTTCGGCGAGGAGCACGCCCTGGTCGATCTTACCCGGTAGCTTCCACGAGAAATTTTCGCTCGGGTCACTGGGTCCCGAACGCGTGGACATGTCGGAATGTAAGACCTGACCCCTATCTGGGGTAGCCGAGGGACTTGAGGGAGTCGCCGATCTCGCCGAGGATGGCGGGGTCGTCGATGGTGGCGGGCACCGCGTACTCGACGCCGTCCGCCATCTTCTTCATGGTCCCGCGGAGGATCTTGCCGGAGCGGGTCTTGGGCAGGCGCTTCACCACCGCCACCGTCTTGAACGCGGCCACCGGCCCGATGCGCTCACGCACCAGCTCGACCAGCTCGCGGCACAGATCGACGTCGGTCCGGGCCACACCCGCCTTGGTGACCACGAACCCCACCGGCACCTCGCCCTTGATCTCGTCGGTCACTCCCATGACCGCGCACTCCGCCACGTCCGGATGCGAGGAGAGCACCTCCTCCATGGCCCCGGTGGAGAGTCGGTGCCCGGCCACGTTGATGATGTCGTCCACGCGGCTCATGATGTAGATGTACTCGTCCTCGTCCTTGTAGCCCGCGTCCCCGGTGAGGTAGAAGCCGGGATGCCGC
>DATFAJ010000609.1:0-7262 GCA_035254745.1 Candidatus Methylomirabilota bacterium
GCGGCCCCAGGCCATCACGACCCCGAAGAGCCCCATGGGGGCGTGCGAGACCTCGGTGAGGAACTCCGATTTCAGGTTGAACATGGCGTGCGAGTGGGTGAGCAGCAGGCCGCCGCCCGCCGCGCACAGCAGCGGGAAGACCAGGCGCCCGCCCGGACGGGTGAGCCGGCCCGAGCGGACCATCCACTCGAAGAGCGCCAGCGCCACGATGAGCAGCACGACCATCCGGTGCTGGAGCACGTCGGGCAGCACCATGCTCTCCCAGAAGCCGGCCGGCCCGAGCGGCCACGCCCGGGGATCGTTCCGGAAGAAGAGGAAGACGGCCAGGCCCAGGAAGAGCAGCGGCCAGTGGCGCGCCCAACGGACGCGGCCGGTGCGGTCCACCAGCGCGAGCACGCCCATCAGGAACACGAAGAAGCCGGCCGCGTGGTGATTGTACTCGGACCACGCGTACTCCTCGGGCTGCCGCCGGGCGAGCGTGTCGTCGATCGGCGCCGCCGCGGCCAGCAGCTCGGCGACCGGCGGTGAGGTGAGCCGCGGCATCGCGGGCCTAAAGCGTGCCGCCACCTCCGCCGGCGTGGCCCGGTCGGTGACCACGTCCACCGAGGGCGGCAGGGAGGTGAGCGAGGCCGCGGCCAGCAGCAGCGTGATGCCGATGCCCACCTCGGCCTCGATCAGGGCGGGCACGCGCGCGGCCACCCCGGAGGCGCCGCGGTCTCCCCCGCCCCGCCGCAGCAGCCGCCCGCCCCCGCGGAGGAGAAAGAAGTTGAGGCCGCCCAGGACCATCGCGCACGCGAGCAGCGCGACCTTGGTGAGCACCATCACCCCGTAGCCGGTTCCGATGAGCCCGCCCCACGCGCCCACGTAGCTCCACGTGAGCACGATCCCCGGCCCCAGCACGAGCACGAGGGAGGCGATGGCCACCCTCGAGAAGCGCGCGAGCACCCGCACACCCGCGGGCTCCGTGGCGGCGCCGCCGGCCCGGCGCCAGAGCAGCGCGAAGCCCACCAGGTGGATGAGGCCGCCCACCCACGCGACCGCGCCCCACTGGTGGAGCACCGTCACCACCATGAGCGCCGCGCGCTCGTGGAGACGGCTCGCGGCGTGGGCGAGCCACGCCGCGTTCACCATCAGGAGCACGCCGAGGGCCACCGCGACCGCCCAGCGACCGGGCCCCGCCGCCCGGCGCCCGGCCCCGTGGACCGCGACCACCAGGAGCAAGGCCAGCCCCACCCGCGCGAGGCCGGCCGTCCCGAAGTCGGTGGTGAGGAACTCGCGGAGTGGCCACCGGCCGGCCGGGTCGGCCAGAGCCCACGGGTGGACGACCAGCAGCAGGAGCGCGGTGGTGGCGGCCACCACCAGCGCGCCCGCCTCGATCAGGCGGACGGCGCGGTCACGCGCGGCTCCGAGGAGGCCGCCCGCGCCGGGACCGGGCCGCAGCACCAGGAGCACGTATGCGAGACCACCCACCGCCGCCGACAGCCCCACCGTCCCGAAGCCTCGCAGCAGGACGTCGAGAAACCCCGCCAGCTGCGCCATGCCTACCGGGCGGGGCCGACCGTGAAGCGGAGCGCGCCCTCGGTGATGTGGCCGTCGACCGCGAGCACCCGGTACCGCAGCACGTAGACCCCCGGGGCGAGGGGCGAGAGCGGGATCACGACGCGGTCGGGCGCGGACGCGTCGTCGCGGTCCGGGAGGACGATCGGCGTGGCCGGCCGATCACCCGCGGCAAGGGTGATCCGGGTGAAACGCTTCTCGATCTTGCTGTTGAACCGCAGCGTGACCTGCCCGGGCGCGTGCTCCAGCACCGCATCGTGGGCCGGGGAGGACTCGAGCACGATCGCGTGGGACGCGGCGGGGGATGCCGGGAGCAGCACGAGCCACGCCGACAGCAGCAAGGCCGCCGGGAGGGCCGGCCGGGACGAGCGGGTCACGGCCGATCAGCGCCAGTCGTCCAGCACCAGGTCGCTGGGGTCTTCGTAGTCCTCCTGCTTGCCCCGCTTCATGCGCACCATCGTGAAGTCCACGTGGTATCCGCGCTCCAGCAGCGTCTGGTAGGCCGTCCAGTAGTAGGTGTAGGCCGGCACCACGACCCGCTGCAGCTGCCCCGACGCGGCCATCTCCTCGACGCCCTGGAGCAGGGCCTGCAGGTGCTCGGGCTTGCGGTGACGGCTGTCGATGGCCAGGAGCTTCACGTAGGCGCTGCCGTGGGGCGCCTCGCTGTTGGGCGGCAGGTGGCAGACCGCGAAGCCGATCACCTCGCGCCCCTTCTCGAGCAGGAGCGTGTCGCCGAGGGTGAGCCCGTCGACGATCTCGATCTCCTTGGCAAGGTCGAGCCCGCGCCAGAAGCCGTTGGTGATGCGCCGGACCTTCTGCATCACCTGCTTCTTCCGCGCCTCCTCCAGCGTCGAGTAGCGCCGCACCGCCAGCCCCGGCTTGAGCGGGGGCCGGGCCGCCGCCGCGGGCGAGTCCGGCCGGTCGAGCGCCTTGCTGGTGACCACCACGAGCCCCTTCGGCTTGTAGCCGAACTTCTGGTAGAGGACCAGGTGCTTGGGGCTGTACGGGTAGGTCGCGAGACCCTGCAGCGTGGCCTTGTTCTCGTCGAAGAATTCCTGACACGCGGTGAGCAGCTGCTGGGCGATGTCCTGGTTCTGGTAGTTGCTCAGCACCGCGACCGGGCCGACGACGCCGACCGTGCCCCACATGACCGCGAGCGCGGCGCCCACGATCTTGCCGTCGCCCTCCTCGGCCACGAAGCAGCCCCACGGCTCCATGAGCCAGCGGTGGTGCACGTACTGGGCGCCGCCGAAGACCTGGCGCGGCCGCGTGCCCACCTGCCGCTCGAAGAAGTCGCCGAAGGCCTGCTCGATGACGTCGCGGACCTTGGAGAGGTCACCCTTGCGCACGCGCCGGATCTTGATGAGCGGCGAGCGGCCCTGCGAGTCGAGGCCGGGTCGATCGACGGTCGCCCTCATGATTTCTCCGGCACGCCCGCCAGCTCCTCGAGCAGCGTGATCACACCGGAGTGATCGAGCCCACCCTTGCCCTTCACCCGCATGGCGTTGAACAGCTCCTGCACCACCGCGGTGCACGGCAGCGGCACGCCGAGGGCGCGGGAGGACTCCATGATGAGGCCCAGGTCCTTGAAGTGGAGGTCGATCTTGAAGCCGGGGTTGTAGGTGCCGGCCACGTAGTTCGGCGTCTTCTGCTCGAGGCACTTCGAGCCCGCGAGCCCGCCGCCCAGCGCCTTCAGGGTGAGCGCGCGATCGAGCCCGGCCTTGCGGGCCAGGGTGAGCGCCTCGCCGAGCGCGGTGAGGTTGACCGCCACGATGATCTGGTTGGCGAGCTTGGTGAAGCCACCCGCCCCGAGCGGGCCCAGGTGGGTGATGGTCTTGCCGAGCGCCTGGAAGATCGGCAGCGCCGCGTCGAAGTCCGCCTTCTCCCCGCCCACCATGATGGACAGCGCGGCGTCGATCGCCCCCTTCTCGCCGCCGGACACCGGCGCGTCGAGCATGCGCACGCCCTTGGCCGCGAGCGCCTTGCCCACCTTCTGGGAGACCAGCGGCGAGATCGTGGACATGTCGGCGAGCAGCTGCCCGCGCTTGGCCCCTTCGATGAGCCCGTCCTTGCCCAGGGCGACCAGCTCGACGTCGGGCGAGTTCGGCAGCATCGTGATCACGACGTCCGACTGCGCGGCCACGTCCCTCGGCGTCGAGGCGGCCTTGGCTCCCGCCCCCACCAGCTCCTGGACCGGCCCCTGGCTCCTGCTGTGGACAACCAGTGGATAGCCGGCCTTGAGCAAGTTCTTGGCCATGGGACGCCCCATGATTCCGAGCCCAATGAATCCAACGACTTGCGCCATGGTGACCTCGTGGGGACCGGATGGGAGGAGCGACAGCGGCCCGGACAGTGGAATATCACAGGCCCGCGCGACGAGTCAAGGCATTCGCGGCCTCAGCGCAGGCGGATCGACTCCTCCTGCGCCCGGCGGCGTACCCAGTCCGGATCGAACTCGCTGATTTTCCACGGCTCGCCCGGTCGGCGAGCCATGCGGAAGCGCACGGGGCCCTGGACCGGATCGCGGTAGGAGATCCAGGCGTCCGGGCCGTCCCGCGAGACGTCGAACGCCTGCAGGACCGCGATCACCCCGACCGGCAGCGCCACCGCCGCCTGCTGGACGCCGGCCCGCTCCACGCTCCGCCGGATCTCGACGCGGACGCGCGCGGCGACCTGCGGGCGCAGGCGTCGCCGGGCCAGGCTCGCGATCAGCTCCCGTCCGTTGGCCTCGGCCAGGGTGGCGGGCGCGGGCTGGCGCGCCAGGTAGTCGGTCACCAGCACCTCGGTGGCGCGATCGGCAATGCGCTCGACGTCGAAGTACCGCAGGGCGGCGGCCTCGTCGTGTCGCTGCAGCGCGGTGCCCAGCTGGTAGAGCGCGTAGCGGGGCGTGGTGGTCGCGTAGACGGAGCCGGCCGCGAGCAGCCCGAGCAGGCCCACCGGCACCCCCCACCACCACACGCGCCTCGCCATCGTCGGGGGCACGCTACCGCAGGGCGCCCCGGGGGCGCAACCACGGGCCGCTTGACCGGTAGCGCAGTCTGATGTATTTATATTCCCCATGACGAATATATATGTGAGCGGAGGAGACGGAGGCCGCCGGCGCCGGGCGATCCTCGCGGTGGTGGGCGAGGGTGGGGTGCGCTCCCAGGAGGACCTCCAGCGGCGGCTCCGGCGCCGCGGGTTCCTGGTCGCGCAGCCCACGCTCTCGCGAGACCTGAAGGCGCTCGGCCTCGCCAAGACCCCGACCGGGTACGTGGCCGCGCCCGCCCCCGCCTTCGTGCCCGCCGAGGCGCGGCAGGGCACGCTCGACCGGGCGGTGGCCGAGTACGTGCTGTCGGTGCACGCCGCCGCCTCGCTGGTGGTGGTCCGCACCCCGCCCGCCGGCGCGCATCCCCTGGCCCGGGTCCTCGACGAGGCCGCGCTCCCCGACGTGGTGGGCACCATCGCGGGAGACGACACCGTCTTCGTGGCCACCCCCGGCCCTTCGGCCGCGCTCCGCCTCGAGCGGCGCCTCCGCGCTCCCCTGGCCCCGGCCCGGGCGGGCCGGCGCGCCTGAAAGGACGAGTCCATGCCGCGCTCCGGGATTCACGAGCACCGCGACGGCAACATCCTGATCAGCACCGATCCGGCCCGGCTCGACCTCGAGACGGTGCACGGCTTCCTGACCGGGTCCTACTGGGCGGAAGGCATCCCGCGCGAGACGGTGGAGCGATCGATCCGCCACTCGATCTGCTTCGGGGCCTTCGACGGCGAGCGCCAGGTGGGCTTCGCCCGCGTCATCAGCGACCGCGCCACGTTCGCCTACGTGTCCGACGTGTTCGTGCTGGACAGCCATCGCGGCCGCGGCATCGGCAAGCAGATCATGACCGCGGTGACCACGCATCCCGAGCTCCAGAACCTGCGCCTCTGGACCCTGTTCACGCGGGACGCCCACGGGCTGTACCGCCAGGTGGGCTTCCGCGAGGCGCGTCACCCCGATCGCCTGATGGAGCGGCGGCAGCTGCAGCCCTATCGCGCGGGCGCGGGCAACGGCACACCCGCCGCCAAAGGAGAGCACACGACATGAGCACCGACGTGACCGCAGTCATGAAGATCACGGACCGGCCGCCGGTGGTGATGGTCGAGGGACACGGCTCCCGGCTCCGGGACGAGGACGGCAAGAGCTATCTCGACTTCGTCCAGGGCTGGGCCGTCAACTGCCTCGGCCACTCCCCCGCGGTGATCGCGGAGACGGTCGCGTTCCAGGCGCGGCGGCTCATCAACTGCAGCCCGGCGTACTACAACGCGGAGATGGCACAGCTGGCCGCGCGGCTGGCCGAGGCTTCGGGCCTCGCCCAGGTCTTCTTCTGCAACAGCGGCGCCGAGGCCAACGAGGGCGCGATCAAGCTGGCGCGGAAGTGGGGCGCGCGGTACCGCGCGGGTGCGCACGAGATCATCACCATGGACCACGGCTTCCACGGCCGCACCCTCGCGACGATGGCCGCGTCGGGCAAGGCGGCGTGGGAGCCCCTGTTCGAGCCCAAGGTCTCGGGCTTCATCAAGGTGCCGCTCGGCGACCTGGACGCGGTGAAGCGCGCGATCACCCCGCGGACGGTGGCGGTCATGCTCGAGCCCATCCAGGGCGAGGCCGGCGTCTACCCGGCCGGGGACGAGTTCCTGCGCGGGCTGCGCACGGTCACCGCGGAGGCCGGGCTGCTCCTGATCCTCGACGAGATCCAGACCGGCATCGGGCGCACCGGGCGCTTCCTCGCCTTCGAGCACGCCGGGGTCGTCCCCGATATCCTCACGCTCGGCAAGGGCCTGGGCGGCGGCGTGCCCCTGGCCGCCCTCGTCGCCGCGGAGGCGGCGTGCTGCTTCGAGTACGGCGACCAGGGCGGCACCTTCAACGGCTCCCCCCTCATGACCGCCATCGGCAACGCGGTGGTCGAGACCGTCTCGAGCCCGGCGTTCCTCGCCGACGTGACCGCCAAGGGCGAGTACCTGGCGCAGAGACTCCGCGAGCTGTCCGCGCGCCTCGGCCACGGCGAGGTGCGCGGCCGCGGGCTCCTGCTCGCGCTCGAGCTCAAAGGCCTGGACGCGGCGAAGGTCGCGCGGAGCGCCATGGACCGCGGGCTACTGCTCAACGCGCCGCGCCCCGACACGCTCCGCTTCATGCCGGCCCTCAACGTGACCCGCGAAGAGATCGACGAGATGCTCGGGCTGCTGGAGGCGGTGCTACAACAAAGTTAACTCACGGCGGGCCCGGAGGGCAGCGGGCGGGGCGGCGGCCGGGGGGCCGGGTAACCCGTTCCCTGCACGGGCAATGATGTCGACGCGCACCCGGGTTGGGAACTTCTGAACGGGCTGAAGCGGGAACCGCGGGCCGTGGTTAGAGGCCCCCCGGCCGCCGCCCCGCCCGCTGCCCTCCGGGCCCGCCTACCCGCCCATGAACTGACCAAGCAGTGTGACGCGTTCGCCACCTACTAGCGGCGTGTCGAGGTCGTACGTCACGCCGAGGACCTCGTCGTTCACCAGCACTTCGATGTGGGAGCCGAGCTCGGAGTGGTCCGGACTCCAGAGCGCGGAGTCGAGCTCGGGGAATCGCTGAGTGAACCGGCGGAGGAGCGAGCGCGGAGTGTCGCCGCGGCGGATGTCCTCGTCGAACAGCTTGCTGCCGGTGCCGTCACCACCGACGTGCTTGGTCACCCACGTCGTGACCTCAATAT
>DATFAJ010000610.1:0-5632 GCA_035254745.1 Candidatus Methylomirabilota bacterium
AGCGACAGGCCGGCCAGCTCCATCGTGATCGGCAGCTTGCGGGCCACCGTCCACACCACCGACTCGCGGGTGCGGATGGACTCGCCGAGGTCACCCCGCAGCGCGAGCCCGGCCCAGCGGAAATACTGGACCGCGATGGGCGCGTCGAGGCCGTACTTCTGCCGGATCTCGGCGAGCCCGGCCGCGTCGGCGTCGGTGCCGCCCATGACGCGGGCCGGGTCGCCGGGGATCATCCGGACCCCGGTGAAGACGATCAGGCTGATCACGAACAGGGTCACGACCGAGATCGCGGCCCGCCGGATCAGGAAATCGAGCACCGGGACCCGCTTAGTTCCAGGCCACCCCCTTGATCCGGATCAGCCCGTCCGGCACCGCCTTGTAGCCCTTCAGGTTCTTCGGGTACGCGACGATGTAGTTCGCGTGGTAGAGGTAGATGACGTTGCGGCGCGCGTTGATCTTGTCGATCGCCTCGCGATAGAGCTTCGCGCGCTCCCCCTGGTCGCTCACCTCGCGCGCTCGGTTCAGCAGGGCGTCGACCGCCTCGTCGCAGACGTGGGTGGTGTTGAGGCTGCCCCCGCAGGTGTGGAACTGGTGCATGTTGCCGTCGGGGTCCACGCGCCCGCTCCAGCCGATGGCGAAGGCCTGGAGCTTGCCGTTGTCGTCGTCGGTCAGGGCGGAGGCGAACTCGCTCGGCCGCAGGGAGATGTTGAAGCCCGCCTCGCGGGCCATCCCCTGGATGACCTCGCCGAAGCGCCGCTGCTGCGGGTCGTTCACGACGGTGAGCTCGAAGGCGTAGCCGTTCGGCAGGCCCGCCGCGGCCAGGAGCTGCTTGGCCTTCGCCACGTCCCGCCCGGGGCATTTGCGGGCCTTGTCATAGAACGGGCTCACCGGGGAGATCGGGGTGCAGCCGGGCGTGTACTGGCCGTCCCACGCCACCTGGTTGATGGCCTCCCGGTCGAGGCTCAGGTCGAAGGCCTCGCGCACCCGGGGATCGTTGGCGAGCGGGGTGCCGAGATCGCCGGCGGGCTGGGTCTTGCCGGTCTTGTTGCGGAGGTTGATCGTGACCCCGGTGTAGGCGATGCCGGTCACGCTCGAGACCTCGAAGCGTCCCTCCTTCTTGAGGTTGACCGAGTCGGTGGGCGCGACCTGGTGCATGACGTCGATGTCGCCCGAGCGCAGGTTGGCGAGGCGCACGTTGTCGTCGGGGATGATGCGGAACACGAGGCGGTCGAAGTGGGCCTGGCCGGGGTCGAAGTAGTGCTTGGACTTCTCGAGCACGATGCGGTCCTGCGGCACGCGCTCGACGAAGGACCACGGGCCCACGCACACCGGCGCGGTGGCGAACTTGTCGCCCAGCTTGTTGACCGCGGCGGGCGAGACCGGCATGCCCGACCGGTCGGCGAGCGTCGCCACCAGGGGCGAGAACGGGGCCTTCAGGCGCAGGCGCACCGTGAGGGGATCGACCACCTCGACGGTGTTGACCGAATCGAGCTCGCTCCGCCGGTTCGAGCCCTTCATCTCGCGGTGCCGGTCCAGGGAGAACTTCACCGCCTCCGCGGTCATCGGGGTGCCGTCGTTGAACTTCACCCCGCTCCGCAGCTTGATGGTCACGGTCTTGCCGCCGTCGGAGATCGTGGGCATGCCCGCCGCGAGCTGCGGGAAGATGCGGAGGTGCTCGTCGAGCTCGTAGAGCTTCTCGCACATGTGCTCGAAGATGATCCGGCCGACGTAGGTGCGCGAGAGCGTCGGGTCCAGGAGATCCGGATCCTGGTTGAGCGCCACCACGAGGGTCTTCTTCTGGGCTTCGGCCGGCGCCGCCGTCGTCAGCGCCAGGACGGCGAACCCGAGCACGACCCACGATCCAAGCTGCATCCTCCGCATAGTGTTCCCCTTTCTGAGCCTGACCGCCTGAAGGCTAGTACCCTCGCGGGCCTCGCGTTGTCAAGGATTGTACTCGCGTTGCCGTAGTATGCTTCCGCCATGAGCGAGAACAAGTTCCAGCAGGCGGAGCTGGCCGCGCTCCTGGGCGTGATCGAGCGGCTGGCCGGCGAGCTCTCCCTGGCCGAGGAGCCCGCGCGCTTCACCGCGGCCCTGGAGGAGGGGGCGCCCGCCGCGGGTGGCGGCGGAGCCGCCGGCTCCCCGGGTCCTTCCCGCTAGACCGGCGCGGAGCGTGCCCGACTTCTCGAGCCTGGCCGCGACCGCGGCGGCGATCCGGCAGGGCAAGCTCTCCCCGGTCGAGGTCACGCGCCACTGCCTCGACCGGATCGCGCGGCTCGACGGCCGCCTCCGGGCCTTCATCACGGTGGACGCCGACCGGGCCCTCGTCGCGGCCCGCCGGCTCGAGGAGGAGGCGGGGCGGGGGCAGTGGCGGGGCGCGCTCCACGGCGTCCCGCTCGGGTTCAAGGACCTCTGCGTCATCCGAGGCCTGCCGACCTCGTGCGGCACCCGGACCGCGGACTACTTCACGGCGGAGCACGAGTGCACCGCGGTGAGCCGGCTCCTCGCCGCGGGCGCGGTCTGTCTCGGCAAGCTCAACATGACCGAGCTGGCCATGGGCGCGCTCGGCGACAACCCGCATCACGGCGACGCGCGCAATCCCTGGGCGGTCGAGCGCTGCACGGGCGGCTCGTCGAGCGGCTCGGGCGTGGCGGTGGCGGCGGGGCTCGCGCTCGGCGCCATCGGCACCGACACCGGCGGCTCCATTCGCCTGCCCGCCGCGGCCTGCGGCATCACCGGGCTCAAGCCGACCTACGGCCGGGTGAGCCGCGCCGGCGCCATGGCGCTGTCCTGGTCGAACGATCATCTCGGCCCGATGGCCCGCACCGCGCACGACTGCGCGCTGATGCTCCAGGCCATGGCCGGGCCCGATCCGCTCGACGCGACCGCGAGCGCTCATCCGGTCGACGACTACGTGACGGCCCTCGACGTCCCCGTGCGGGGCCTGCGGGTCGGAGTGCCCCGGAACTTCTTCTTCCAGGGGCTCGACGTCGAGATGGAGGCCGCGGTGCGCCGCGCGGTCGCCGTCCTCGCCACGCTCGGCGCGCGCGTCGAGGAGCTTCGCCTGCCCGACCCCCAGGTCCTCAACGACATCACCGGGCTGGTCTCGCGGAGCGAGTCGACCGCGATCCACGGCGGGCTGCTCCGCGAGCGGCCGCACGAGCTCGGTCCCTTCACCCGTGCCCGGCTCGAGCTGGGCCTGAGCGTACCGGCCCACGACTACCTGCAGGCGCTGCGGCTGCGTGCCCGGCTGGCCCGCACGTTCACCCGGGAGGTGTGGAGCGAGGTGGACGTGCTGGCGGTGCCGGTGATCCCGGAGCCCGCGCCGCCGCTGCGCGCCGCGCTCGAGGGCCCGCTCGAGGCGATCGTGGAGCGGCAGGGGCGCTTCTCCCGGCTCACGCGCCCCTTCAACGGGCTCGGCCTTCCCGCCCTCAGCCTGCCGTGCGGGTTCTCGACCGCCGGCCCGCCGCTCGCGCTCCAGCTGGTCGGCCGCCCGTTCGACGAGGCGACCGTGCTCCGCCTGGGCCACGCCTACCAGCGCGCGACCGACTGGCACACGCGGGAGCCCGATCTGGCCTGAGCCCGGCGCGGAGTCTACCCGCCGAGCACCAGCTGCAGCCGGTACTGGCCCAGGGTCACCGCCTCGGCGGCGCCCCGCCGGGCTAGGGCCTCGGCGCTCAGCAGGTCGCGGCACGTCCCCTCGATGGCGGCCGCGTCGATGCCCTCGACGAGCACCACCCAGCGCACCAGCGCGTCCGGCGTCGCCAGGAGCTTCTTCTCGTCGCTCTTGGCCGCGGTGCTGACCCCCGCGTCCCCCTCCAGGAGGTGGCTCGCCACGATCCCGGGGTGCTCGGCCGCCGCGGGCAGCGCGGTGGTGACGAGCCACGAGCGCAGCTCCTCCTCGTGGCCCGGGCGGGGGCCGAGCTGGAGCGTGGCGACCACCCCGCCCACCGCCGAGCCCCACGTGGCCACGACGCGGCACGCGGTGCGGATGTTGTTGCGCACCAGCGGCATGCTCCGGCGGGTCCAGGGCGTCGGGTCGGCCAGGCGGGCCAGGTAGGCCGGGCTCTGCAGCGTGTCGAGCGACGCGGTCTCGTAGAAGTAGAAGTACTTGGGCGGGCCGCCCAGCGTCGCGTAGCGCCGCGCGCGGAGGAAGCCGGGCACCGCGAGCCGCTCCGGGATGTGCTCGCGCAGGTGCCACTGATCGAACTCGCCGTCCCCTCCGGGGGCGACGTCGTGCCAGAACGCGAGGACGCCTTCACCGGCCATCGCCATGCCGCCGACGGTAACGGCGCCGTCGGCCCGCGTCAAGCGCCGGCTGCAGGTAGGCTACACTGCGGCTGATGGCCGAACCGACCGAGACGGCGCCCGTCGCGCCGCCCGCGCCCCGGAGGCTGGTCCGCGGGCTCCTGGGCGGCGTGCGGCTCGCCTACCTGCCGGTGCTCGTGACCTACTTCTGCTACGGGGCGAGCGGCATCACCGCCATCGCGCTCCTCTACTTCCAGAAAGACGTGCTCGGCATCACGCCCGCCGAGGCGGCCGGCATCGCCTTCTGGGTGGCCCTGCCGTGGAGCACCAAGATGGTGGCGGGGGTGGCGTCCGACGTGCACCCCATCTTCGGCAGCCGCCGCTTCGCCTATCTCCTGCTCGGCGCGCTGTCGACGTTCGTGGGCTACGCGTGGCTCGCGACGACCGCCTCCACCAAGGGGGCCTACCTGGCCGCGATGGTCATCATCGCGGTGGGCTTCATGATCCAGGACGTGGTGGCCGACGCGCTGAGCGTGGAGGTGGCCCGCTCCGAGGAGGAGATGAAGCAGGTCCAGGCCCTGGGCCGCATGGCGCTGCTCGTCGGGACGATCGCGGTGGGCTATCTCGGCGGCTGGCTTGCCGGCGCGGTCGGGGCACGGACCGTCTTCGCGATCGCCCTGATCCTTCCGCTGCTGGTGGTGATCGCGGCCTGGCTCATCCCGCGGGAGGGCGCGCCGCGGCCCGCCCCCGGCGACCCCGCCAATCCGCTCGGCGCGGGCAACTCGCGCCTGGTGGTGCTGGGCGGGCTCGGCTACGCCGCGCTGGGCGTGGTGCTCGAGACGCTGTCGGTGCCCTTCGGGCAGGAGATCATCCTGGTCGTCTCCGGCGCGATCATTGTCCTGCTCCTGCGGCGGGTCGGGATCTCCCGCGGGGTCGCGGCCGCCGCCTTCGCGATCTTCTGCTTCCGCGCGGTGCCCGGCGCGGGCCAGGGGTTCAACTACTGGGCCATCGATCGTCTCGGGTTCGACCAGGAGTTCCTGGGCATCCTGGCGCAGGTGAGCTCGGTGCTGAGCCTGGCGGGCCTCATCGTGTTCCGCAAGCCGATCACCCACCGCCCGGTGAGCTACACCTTGTTCTGGGTCACGATCGCCGGCGCGGTGCTTTACCTGCCCACGATCGGGCTCTTCTACGGCGTCAACGAGTGGTTCGGGCTGAGCCCGCGCACGTTCGCGTTCATCGACACCACGATCTCGGCTCCGCTCGGCCAGCTCAGCATGGTGCCGATGCTGGCCCTCATCGCGCGCACCGCGCCCCGCGGCGCGGAGGCCACCATGTTCGCGATCATGGCCTCGCTCATGAACCTGGCCCTGTCGGCCAGCGAGCTCGG
>DATFAJ010000611.1:0-3839 GCA_035254745.1 Candidatus Methylomirabilota bacterium
CGCAGCCATCTCCTCGTCAAGGCGCGGCGCGCGTGAGCGGCGTGAATCTCGGGGCGCTGAGCCTGACCGGGTCGGTCAAGGCGCTCGCGCTGGAGCTGGGCTTCGACCTGGTCGCGGTGGGCCCGGCGGCGCCGCCCGAGCACGGCGCCGCGGTGCGGCGGTGGGTGGAGGCCGGCCACGCCGGCACCATGGCCTATCTGGAGCGCAGACTCGAGGAGCGGCTCGACCCCTCGCGGGTGCTGCCGGGCGCGCGGGCGGCCGTCTGCGTAGCGCTCAACTACTACCAGGGTGAGCCGGGGGACCCCTCCTGGCGCCCGATCGCCCGCTACGCCTGGGGGCGCGACTACCACGACGTCATCGGCCCGCGCCTCGAGCGCCTGGCGGATCACCTGACCCGGGCCGCGGGCGCCCGGAGCCGCGGCTATGTCGACACCGGCCCGGTGCTGGAGCGCGATCTGGCGGCGCGGGCCGGGCTCGGCTGGATCGGCAAGAACACCATGCTGCTGCATCCCACCCTCGGCTCGTGGTTCTTCATCGGCGTGCTCCTGACCACCGCGGACCTCGTCCCGGACGCCCCGCTCGCCGATCGCTGCGGCACCTGTCGCGCCTGTCTCGACGCCTGCCCGACCGGGGCCTTCGTCGCTCCGTACGTGCTCGACGCGCGGCGCTGCATCTCGTACCTGACGATCGAGCACCGGGGCGAGATCGAGCCCGACCTCCATCGCGGGATGGCCGGCTGGCAATTCGGCTGCGACGTCTGCCAGGACGTGTGCCCGTGGAACCGGAAGGCCCCGACCACGGGGCATCGGGAGCTCGTGCCCGGAAGCGCGTATCCCGGAGCGGAGGCGGTCTCGCGGATGGACGATGCCGCGACCCGGGAGACGTTCCGCGGCACGGCCCTGCTTCGAGCCAAACCTGCGGGCCTTCGCCGCAACGCGCGGATATATCTAGAAAACGAGGCCTGAAGCTCGATATCGGCGCGAATTACGTTCGATCCCCTGGGAGTGGGCGAGCGTGGCCGTCGCGCGCAGGTTTCCGCGTCGGGTGATCGGCGACGAGACGCTCGATCTCTTCACGGTGAGCGGACCGCTCGAGGAGATCAGCGACCGCATTCGAGAGCGCCGGCGCGGCCTCCACGATCAGACGCCGCTCGACGACCCGCGCCCCTCCGCAGTGACGGCGGGGGCGGAGCGGGCCTGATCGGCTGTGCTACAATCCGACCGCGAGGGGACCCCCATGGCCATCCTGAAGGTCGCGCGTCTCGGACATCCCGTCCTTCGCCAGGTCGCGGCGCCGGTTCCGATCGCGCAGATCCGGTCGGCCGAGGTCCAGCGCCTGATCGACGACATGGTCGAGACCATGCGCGAGTACAACGGCGCGGGACTCGCGGCCACCCAGGTGCACGAGCTCAAGCAGATCTGCGTGATCGAGGTGCACGGCAACCCACGCTATCCCGACGCCCCCGCGATCCCGCTCACCGTGCTGGTCAACCCGGTGGTGACGCCGCTGACCGAGGAGATGGAGGACGGCTGGGAGGGCTGCCTCTCGGTCCCCGACATGCGCGGAGTGGTGCCGCGCCTCACCAGCGTGCGGCTCGAGGCCTTCGACCGCGAGGGCCGGCTGATCGACCTGGTGGCCAAGGACTTCTTCGCGCGGGTGATCCAGCACGAGACCGACCACCTGCACGGGCGGGTCTACCTCGACCGGATGCGGGACCTCTCGACCCTCACGCATCTGGCCGAGTGGAACCGGTACTGGCTCGGCAACCAGGAGCAGGACGACTAGGCGGGCGACCGATGCCCAACCGATGAAGGTCGTCGCCGTCGTCCGCGATCTCTTCTTCGTGGCCCGCATCCGGGAGACCGCGCGCCTCGTGGGCACCCCGCTCACCTTCGCCCGCACCCCGGAGGAGCTCGCCGCGACCCTCGCCCCGGAGGCGTCCGCCCCGGTGCCCGGGCTAGTGATCGTCGATCTCACCACCAGCGGCTGGGACTACGACGCGATCTTCGACGCGCTCGCGGCCGCCCCCGACCTGCCGGTGCTCGGCTTCACGACCCACGCGCTGGCCCGCGCCACCCAGCCGCTCCACGCCCGCTGCCGCCGGGTGGTGACCAAGGAGACCCTGACCCAGGAGCTGCCCACGCTCCTGCAGCACGGGCTCGCGGCATGACCTCGGCCGAGTTCGTGCTCGCGCTCGACGAGGCGAACCAGGCGGTTCTCCGCCGGCTCGAGCCCGACGCCACCCTCAAGCCCGAGGTCAGCGGCGCACTGAACGTGACCAATCTGTTGAAAGTGGCGCTCAAGAACGAGATCGAGGCCACCGAGATCGCGGCGCGCTGGCTGGTCGCCACCAGCGACGTCGAGGTCAAGATGGCCTTCGCCCGCCAGGCGGGCGACGAGGCCAAGCACTACCGCATGATCGCGGACCGCCTCGGAGAGCTCGGCGTGGACGCCCGCGCCCTCGATCCGCTCGCGCAGGGATTCGGGCCGCTCTTCAAGTACCTCGACTCGCTCGAGACCACGGTGGAGCGCGTCGCCGCGGGCCAGTTCACCCGCGAGGCGATCGCGGTGGTCAAGAACCGCCAGTTCATCGAGTTCTGCGACCGGGCGGGGGATCGGGTCACCGCCACCCTCTACCGTGACGTCATCGAGCCGGACGAGCGCTTCCACCACCAGCTGGGGCGCTCGCTCCTGCTGAAGCTGGCGACCACGCCGGAGGCCCAGGAGCTGGCCGGGCGGGCCGCCGCCCGCACGCTCGCGCTCGCCGAGGAGCTGCAGGGCGCCGCGCTGCGGACCGCCGGCATCCACCACGCGCCCGGCTGTTGATGGATCCGGATCATTCCCTCTCCGAGTTCACCGCCGCGGTCACCCGCGCCGACTCCGACATCCCCCTGGCCCGCGCCGCGCTGCTGATCGCGGCCGCCGAGCAGCCCGGGCTCGACGTGGACAAGCAGATCGCGCGCCTCGACGACCTCGCGGACGCGGCGGCCGCGGGCCGCGACGGGCGGGACGACCTCCGACGCCTGCATCGGGTGCGCGAGTTCCTCTTCGAGGAGCAGGGCTTCGCGGGCGATCGGACCGACTACTTCGATCCGCGCAACAGCTATCTCAACCACGTCCTCGACCGGCGGCTCGGGATCCCGATCACCCTATCGCTGGTCCTGATCGAGGTCGGCCGGCGGCTGGGCCTGGATATGGAAGGCGTGGGCCTCCCGGGCCACTTCATCACCGGGGTCCGGATCGGGGGCGAGCACGTGCTGCTCGATCCCTTCAACCGCGGCGCGCTGCTGACGGTCGAGACCTGCGGCGAGGTGGTGCGGCGGGCGCTGGGTCGGCCGGTGCGGCTCCAGCCGGTGCACTTCGAGCCGGTCGGCAATCGCCAGTTCCTGGTGCGGATGCTCGCCAACCTGAAGGGCATCTACTGGCGGCAGGAGGCGTGGGACAAGGTGGTGCGGGTGATCGATCGCACCCTGGCCCTCAACCCCGACGCGGGCGGGGAGTGGCGCGACCGCGGCGCGGCCTGGAGCAACATGGGACGGCTCGAGCGCGGGGCCACCGACTGGGAGCGCTACCTGACCGAGTTCCCGGACGCGGCCGACCACGAGCAGGTGCGCGGCCAGCTCCGTCGGGTGCGCCAGAAGCTCGCGCAGCTGAACTAGGTCGGGCGTGCGCGTCCAGGGTGGCACCAACCTCTACGGCTTCACCGTCGGCATCCTCATGCTCGACACCCGGTTCCCGCGCATCCCGGGCGATATGGGCAACGCCACCACCTTCGACTTCCCGGTACGCTACCACCGCGTGACCGGCGCCTCGCCCGATCGCGTGGTCCGCCAGGGACA
>DATFAJ010000612.1:0-6194 GCA_035254745.1 Candidatus Methylomirabilota bacterium
AACCCCAGTGCCAGAGCGGGAACTCAATCGAGGCGGGAGGTTCCGATGAAGACGGCCCGAACCGCGTGAGGCGGACACTCCCCGGGTGAGGCGCGCACGCCTCGGCGCGCGCGCAATCTACCGCGGGCTGGGATCAGGCAAGTCCCAGGCGATCGTGCAGGACCTGGCCGCCGACCACCGTCGCCAGCACCTCGATGGCGGCGATGCCGTCCGGGGCGATCACGGTGGGATCGGCCGAGAGCACCGCGAAGTCCGCGAGCTTGCCCGGCTCGAGCGAGCCGAGGTCGGCCTCGCGGAAGGCGGCGCGCGCGGAGTGGAGCGTGTAGCAGCGGATGGCTTCCTCGGCGGTGAGCGCCTCCGCCGGGTTGAAGGGCCGGCCGCTCGCCGTCCGCTGATTGACCATGTCGTGGATGCCGAGCAAGGGGGCACCCTTCACGACCGGGCGGTCGGAGCTGCCGGGCAGGGGCAGGCCGGCCTCGAGGAAGCTCCGCTGGCGATAGCACCACGTCGATCGCTCGGGGCCGAGGGCGGCGAGCATGCCGTCGCCGATCTCGCTGATGAAGCGGCCCTGCGGCACCGGGATCACCCCGAGCGCGGCCAGGCGCGCCACATCCTCGGGCCGGCAGACGCCGCAGTGCTCGATGCGATGGCGGTGGGCGGGGCGGGGATGGGCGGCGAGCGCGTCTTGATAGATGTCGAGCACGGTGGCGACGGCGCGATCGCCGATGGCGTGGGTGGCCACCTGCCAGCCCGCCCGGTGGGCGCGCGTGATGGTCCGGCGCAGACGCTCGACGTCCATCTGGAAGAAGCCGCGATTGCCGACCTCACCCTCGAAGTCGCAGCACATCGCGGCGGTCCGGCCGATCAGCGAGCCGTCGGAGAAGATCTTCATCGCCCCGATGCGCAGCCACTCGTCGCCCCAGCCGGTGCGGAGGCCCAGGTCGAGGCCGAACCCGTCGCCGTCCGCGGCCGCGTGCGGCAGGTCGTGGAGCGCCTCGGCGGCGACCATCAGCGTGGCCCGCACCCCGAGGCGGCCCTGGCGGCGCGCCTCCTGCCAGGCCGATAGCTCCACCGGGCTGCGGGCCACGAGCCCGCCCCCCACGCCCGCTTCCTGCACGCTCGTGAGCCCCTCGCGGAGGTAGTGCTCGCTCGCGCGCCCGATCGCCTCGACCAGCTCGGCCTGCGGATACGGGTAGACGAGGGCCCCGACGAGGGCCTGTGCCTGCTCCTGGAGGAGCCCGGTGGGGCGCCCGGCGGCGTCCCGCTCGACCACGCCGCCCTCCGGCACGGGCACGCGATCGATGCCGATGGCGTCGAGCACCCGCCCGCCCACCACGCACATGTGGCCCGAGGTGTGACGGAGCCAGACGAGGTGGTCGGGCGCGACCGCGTCCAGCTCCGCGGCGCGCGGGTGCCGTCCCTCGGCGAGCTTGTTCTGATCGTAGCCGCCGCCCACGATCCAGGAGCCGGGCGGCCGGGTCGCGGCCCGCGCCTTCACCGCGCGCAGGATGTCCTCCACGCTGCCGATCGGCGGGGACGAGAGCGCCACGTCGGCGAGCCCCATCCCGAAGGCCGGCATGTGATTGTGGGCATCGTGGAAGCCCGGCACCACCGCGCGGCCCTGGAGGCTCACCACCCGCGCCGCGTCGAGGTGACGGCGCAGCTCGTCCCCGTCGCCGACCGCCACGATGCGACCGCCCAGCACCGCCAGCGCGGTCGCGCGCGGCCGCGCGGCGTTCATGGTCAGGAGCGTTCCGCCCTCGAAGATCCGGTCGACGCGCATCGGGCGTCCGGTCAGGCCAGCCGAGGACGGTCGCCCTCGACGATGACGCGCCACAGGACGCGGCTCTGGCTCCGGTCGTAGTCGCCGTGGGCGCGGTGCATCGTGGCGCGATCGTCGATGACCAGCACGTCGCCCTTGCGCCAGGCGTGGTGGTAGACGATCTCGGGCCGGATCATCCGGTCGAGCAGATCGCGCATGTAGCCGCGGCTGGCCTCGGGCGTCATCCCGCTGATGTGGGTGGCCTTGGAGATGTGAAAGTACACCGCCCGCGACCCGTGCCGGGGATGGGTCCGCACCATCGGGTGCTCGATCGGCGTACCGTACCGATCGCGATCCTCGGGGCGCGTATCGGCGTGCCCGTCGAGGCCGTTGAACGTGGTCAGCGCCTCGAGCCGCCGGCGCTCGTCGGGCGCGAGGGCGAGATAGGCCGCGCGCATGCTCGCCACGCTGGTACCGCCGCCGGCCGGCGGGATCTCCACTCCGTACAGGAGGGTGGCGGCGGGGGGCCGCTCACGGTTGGTGTGGTCGGTGTGCCACTGCTCGGCGGGCTGCTGGCCGTTGCGGTGCCAGATCAGCCCGATCAGCGGGAAGCCGGGCATGTTGTGCTGCGAGTAGTGCTGCGGCATCGGCGGCCCGAACGCGGAGGCGGCGGCGAGGTACTGGGCCGGCGTCAGGGACTGGTCCCGGAAGACCAGGGCCAGGTGATCGGCCAGGGCCTGGGCCAGCGCGTCGCGAGTCGACGCGTCGATCGGCGCGGCGAGGTCGACGCCCTCCACCAGGGCGCCGAGCGAGGGATGCAGCGGGGTGAGGCGCAGGGATGCCATGGGTCGTCCTCCACGCGGCACGCTACCGCAGATCGGGGCGACGCGTCCAGCGGGTGGCCATCGGGTCCCCTTCGATCGCCCACCTGAGCGGATCCGCCCGTGGCCGCGCTATAGTCGGGGCGCATCGACGGTCCAAATTCGCGCGGAGGTTACCCATGGCCGACTTGCCGGGCTGCCTGCTGATCGTCACCGCCGAGATCGACCCGGCGGTGGAAGCCGACTGGAATCGCTGGTACGACACCGTCCACCTGCCGGACGCGCTCCGGTGCCCGGGTGTCCTCCGGGGCCGACGCTACGTGTCCGCGGGGGAGATATCAGAGACCATCCGAGGAAAGACCGAGAAGACCGCGAGGCGGATCTACACGACCGTCTACGAGCTCGACAGCCCCGCCGCCACCACCACGCCCGAGTTCCAGGCGATGCGCGGCTGGTATGAGTTCGCGCCGCATATCCGGTCCCGCACGCAGACGATCGTGCCCGCTTCCGCTTGACGCCACCGCGACGACCGGATCGTGCCGATCGGGGCCTCGGCGCGGCTCTCGGCCAAGCCGATCAAGGGCCGCGCAGGCCCGCGCCTCAGCGGCGGGCGAACACGGTGCTGCGCCCGTTCCGATCGAACGTCAGGACGTCGTAGCGCTCGCGGGCGCCCCCCGGCGCCTCCATGCCCGGAGCGCCGGCCGGCATGCCGGGAACCGCGAGGCCGATCACCGTGGGACGCTCGCGGAGCAGCCGCTGGATGAGATCGGCGGGCACGTGACCCTCGACGACGTAGTCGCCCACCACCGCGGTGTGGCAGCTCTGCAGCGGGTCCGGGACCTGGAGGCGTCGCTTGATCGGAGCGACATCGTCCACATTCTCCACCCGGACCTCGAAGCCGTTCGCGCGCAGGTGGCCCACCCACGCCTGGCAGCATCCTCAGGTGGGGTCCTTGTACACGGTCACGGCGGTCCGGGCCAGGGCCGGCGCGCGCAGCAGGAGCGCCGCGCCGGCGGCGAGGCCGGCACCGAGGAACGCCCGGCGCGCGATCGGGAAGGTCGTCATCGCTGCGTCCACCATATCATGCGGTAACATACCGCGCATGACCGCGCCTCCTCCATTCGGCGCCCGCGAGGGCCAGGGGCCCCTCAGCGGCGTCACCGTGCTCGACCTGAGCGGCTACGTGGCGGGTCCCTACGGCTGCGCCCTGCTGGGCGACCTCGGCGCCGAGGTCGTCAAGATCGAGCCGCCCGAGGGCGACAACCTGCGCAACTATCCCTCGACGCTCCCGGACGAGAGCCGCGCGTTCCTCGGGGTCAATCGCAACAAGCACGGCATCGGGCTCGACCTGAAGCATCCCGAGGGGCTCGCGGTGCTGCGTCGGCTGGTGGAGCGTGCCGACGTCCTGGTGCACAACTTCCGGCCCTCGGTCCCCGGGCGGCTCGGCATCGACTACGACCGGATGAAGGCGGTCAACCCGCGCCTGATCTACTGCGCGCTGACCGGGTACGGTGACGCCGGGCCCCTCCGGGATCGCGCCGGGTACGACCAGGTCTTGCAGACCATGACCGGGATCTGCGTGGAGCAGGGAAAGCCCGGCGACCCGGAGATCGTGTACGGGTCCGCGGTCGACTTCTACTGCGCCTCGATGCTGGCCTTCGCGGTGTCGGCGGCCCTCTTCGAGCGGAGCCGCTCCGGCGTCGGTCGCTACGTGGGGGTGTCGCTCCTGCGCAGCGCGCTGACGATGCAGGCCACCCGGCTGGTGTGGGCCGAGGGGGAGGGGCGCGAGGTCGCCCGCGACATGCGGTCGGGAGGGATCACCGGGCTGCACCCCACCCGGAGCGGGAGCCTCTACGTCTCCGCGAACACCCCGCACTTCTGGAAGGCGCTCTGCGAGCTGACCGGCCTGCCGGAGCTGGCGAGCGACCCGCGCTTCGACACGGTGCGGAAGCGGGCCGAGCACGCCGGCCTGCTCGTGCCCCGCCTGCGCGCGGCCCTGCAGGCCCACACCGCGCTCGAGTGGGAAGCGCGGCTCGGCGAGCGCGTCCCTTGCGCCGCAGCCCGTCCGGTCGAGGACATGTTCGACCACCCGCAGGTGGTGGCGGAGGGCATCCTCGCCACCTTCGAGCATCGTCGGGTGGGGCGGTACCGCGGGATGGCGCACCCGGTCCACCTCGGCGACGCGCCGGCGCCCGCTCCGTTCACCGCGCCCGCGCTGGGGGAGCACGCGCGACAGATCCTGGCCGCGCTCGGCTATTCCCGCGAGGAGATCGAGCGACTGCACGACGCGGGCGCGGTGATCGGGCCGGTGAAGGAGGACCGGACGTGAGCCCGACGGACGTGCTCATGCGCAGCAAGCTGTTCGTGCCCGCCTCGCGCCCCGAGCTCTTCGCCAAGGCGCTCGCGGGTCCGGCGGACGCGATCTCCTTCGACCTGGAGGACGCGGTCCAGGAGAGCCGGAAGGCCGAGGCGCGTCGGGTCTTGCAGGCCTTCCTCCAGCGGTCGTCGCCCCGACCCGGCGGCAAGTTGGTCATCGTCCGGGTCAATGGATTGACCACGCCGCACTTCGACGCCGACGTCGCCGCGGTGGCCGGACCCGCGGTGGACATGATCAACCTGCCCAAGCCCGAGTCGGCGGACGACGTCCGCGCCGCGGCGGCCGCGCTGGCCCGGCACGAGCGCGACCGCGGGATCGACCGCCCGATCGGGATCCTCGCGAACATCGAGTCGCCCCGCGGGCTGCGGCTGGCCGCCGAGATCGCGAGCGCGCATCCGCGGGTGGTCGGGCTCCAGCTCGGGCTCGGCGATCTGTTCGAGCCGTTCGGGATCGACCGGGCCGACGCGCAGGCGGTCCACGCCATGCAGCTCGCGGTGCGCCTGGCCGCGGCGGAGGCCGGGCTCTGGGCCTGCGATACGGTCTACGGGACGGTGAGCGATCCCGACGGGTACACGCGGGAGGCGGCCGCGGCGCGGCGGCTCGGCTACCTCGGCAAGTCCTGCATCCATCCGAGCCAGGTCCCCCTCGCGAACGCGGTGTTCCGGCCGACCGACGCCGAGATCGCGGCCGCCCGCCGCGTGGTCGAGTCCGCGCGGGGCGCCGAGAGCCGAGGGGTGGGCGCGTTCCTGGTGGACGGCCGGATGATCGATATCCCGTTCATCAAGCGGGCCGAGGCGATCCTCGACGCCGCGCGCCGGCTCGATTTGAATTGACGCGCTCGACCCCCAGTGTAGAGTGCCTGGCATGAGGCTGCGCGCACATCGCTCGGGAGGAGCCCGCTGGATCTTCCTGATCCTCTCGCTCCTGCTGTTGACCGGTCACGTGTGCGTCCTGCCGACGCACGGCCATGCCGAGCCGGCCGCGCTGCCCGCTGACGCGGGTCACTCCCACGACGGAGGCGCCGGCGACGGCGTCCACGGCGCCTCGTGCGAGGCGCTGCGCTCGTCGTGGGGCAGTGCGACCGTCGCGCCCTCGGCGGTGACGGTGGTCGCCGACGTGGTCGCGCCGTGCCGTCGATGGATCGGGCGCAGTGACGCGCCGAAGGCGGCCGCGTCGAGCCTGCCGCTCTTCCTGCTCCACGCCGCGCTGCTGATCTAGTCGCGGTCTCCTCCTC
>DATFAJ010000613.1:0-3317 GCA_035254745.1 Candidatus Methylomirabilota bacterium
GCGCCGCCTCCGGGTCGCGGCCGATCGCCACCGGCACGTAGGCCAGGATCCGGAAGGGCCCCGCGTGGCCGGCCCTGCTCCGCGCCGCGGCGACGGTGTCCCGCACGCGCCGGACGTGCGCGGGCGACGACATGATCGAGCACACCACGCCGTCGGCGACCGCGCCGGCGAGGGCAACGGCGCGCGGCCCCTTCACCCCCAGCACGATCGGCAGCGCGGACTGCGCGGGCTTGAACTCGAGCGCGATCTCCCGCAGCGAGAAGGTGGCGCCTTCGTGGCTCACCCGCTCCCCGGCCCAGAGCCGGCGGACGACGTCGGCGCACTCGGCGAGGGTCGCGAGCGGCCGCGGCGCGGGAATCGCCATCTGGCCCTCGATCCACCGCCGCACGCCGGTGCCCAGCCCGAGCACGACGCGGCCCGGGGCGATGCCGGCCAGCGTGGCCGTCTCCATGGCGAGCAGGGCCGGGTGGCGGGTGTAGGGATTGACCACCCCCAGCCCGATCCCGATCCGGGTCGTCACCGCGGCCGCGGCCCCCGCCACCGCGAAGGCGCCGGTCTGGAAGTAGTCCTCGATGAACCAGACGCTGTCGAGGCCGGCCCGCTCCGCGGCGCGGGCCCGCTCGACCACGTGGCCGGCGGTGCTCTCGCCGAGCAGGACCGCGCCCAGGCTAGGGCCGGAGCCGAAGGCCATAGCGCTCCTCGAGCGTGTGGAGCGTCGCCGCGAAGTCGCTCCCGGCGGCGGGCACGTCGGGGAGCCAGGCGCGGCTCGCCCCGTAGTCCTTGAGCCCACCCGAGGTCAGCACGACGACGATGCGCTGATCGGGATCCAGCCGGCCGGCCCGGGCCTCCTGCATCACCGCGGTCAGCCCCACCACCGCGGAGGGCTCGGCGTAGAGCCCCTCCTCGCTCGCGAGCGCCCGCTGCGCCTCGAAGATGCCCTCGTCGGTGATCGGCACGCCCGCGCCCTCGGAGTCGCGTAGCGCGGTGAGCCCCTGATAGGTCCCGTAGGGCGAGGCGATCGAGAAGGCGACGGATGACCCGGACAACACCTTCTCGGGCGTCTCGAGCCCGCGAGCGAGCGCGTTGGCGAGCGGGCCGAACGGCTCGGCCGCGAGCATGCGCGGGCGCGTCTTCACCAGGCCCAGGCGCTCGAGCTCGACCCAGCCCTTCCAGATGCCGAAGAGGCCGTCGCTGTAGCAGCTCGGCACCGCGACCACGTCGGGCGCGGTCCAGCCGAGGTCCTCCGCGATCTCGTAGGCGATGGTCTTGTAGCCCTCGACCCCGAACGGATTCGACCCGATCGGCGGCACCACCCAGCCGCTGGTCGGGTACCACCCACACCGCTCGATGCCCTCGCGCATCAGCGTCCAGCGCTGCTCGGAGGTGGCGCAGGCCACCACCGCCGCGCCGTAGGACTGCATCAGGGTCTTCATGGTGTCGGGCACCGAGGCCATCGTGAAGATCACGCACGGCAGCCCCGCCCGCGCCGCGTACGCCGCGGTGGAGGCTCCGTGGTTGCCGGTCGACGCGATCGTGATCACGCGCGCGCCGGTGGCCACCGCGTGGGTCACCGCCAGCGAGCAGAGCCGGTCCTTGTACGACCACGTCGGGTTCTGGCTCTCGTCCTTGACGAAGAGGTGCGGGACTCCGAGGCGGCGACCGAGCCGGGCGAGCGGCACGAGCGGGGTCGCACCCTCGCCGAGCGAGACCGGCTCCGCGTCGGGCAGCGGGAGCAGCCGGCGGAAGCGCCACAGGCTGCGCGGCGCGGCCGGGAAGCTCTCGGGAGTCAGCCGGCCGCCGGCGGCGGGGACGCGGACGGTGAGGTTGACGTTGACCGACTGCTGCGCGCAGCGGGGACATCCGGTGAAGAGCCGCTGATCATCGTAGACCGCGTGACAGCGAAGGCACTCGAGCTCGGTCACCACCGAAGCGGACGCCATCGGCGGCGAGGTTAGCAAGCGTGCTACGGGGTGTCAACCGAGCCGACTCCCCGTCGGCGCGGCGGCGCGGCGCACGATCCGATGCTGCATGATCGCGCTCACGCTGGGAAACGCCTTCCGCGCCGCGGGCGGCACGAGCGCCCACGTCTCGGTGCCCGGGCGCCCCCGGAAGTAGTCGAAGCCGAGCGCCCCGGGGCCGGCCGGACGTCCCACCACGATGCGCCCCACCATCCCGGCGACCTCGTGGGGTGCGCAGAAGTAGTCGTAGACGCCGGGAACCGTGAGGGTCACCTCGAAGTGATTGCCCGGGTTCACCAGGAAGCGTGAGTCCCACGGCTCCGCCCGCTCGGGGATCCGCAGCGAGTGGTGGTCGTTCCTCGGATGGTAGGCGGTCGTGGTGTGAACGTTGGAGTGGACGATCCAGCGCACGGTCCGGCCCGGCTCGACGTAGACGCCGAGCGGGTCGAACCAGACCGCGGTGCCGAGCGGGTCGCTCATCATCACGATCTCCAGCGGGCCACCCTCCGCCGGACCGCTCCGGGCCGGCGCCGCCCCGAGCGCCCGCGGCGCGGCGAGGCCGGCGAGCGCGAGCCCGCCGGCCGTGATGAAGGCACGCCGCGTGGGCACCGCCACGCCCTACTTCAGCGCCGCCGCCTTGTCGGCCGAGACGTACCAGATCACCACGTGATAGTGGGGCTCGGGCACGCCGGGGTGCCCGGCGTTGAAGTACATGTCCACGTGGTCCACCTTCTCCTGGGCCACCGCGAGATTGCTGAAGCCCTTGTGGGCTTCCATGTCCTTGAGGGGAATCATGTAGACGGAGCTGACCAGCTTGCCGTCGTGGTCGTAGGCCAGGAACGGGCCGGCCGGCAGCGTGGCCGGCTTCACGTAGAGCGTCCCGAGACCGGGCAGGAAGTCCGGGAGCGCCACCAGGCTGCTCACCTTCTTGTAGTCCCCGCCCGGAGGGGCGGTCGGCTGGGCCTGGGCAGGAGCGGCGTGGGCGGCAAGGGCGAGCGCGAGCGCTGGAAGCAAGGCGACGTGGAGCCTCATTGGAAAGCCCTCCTCGACTTTGGGTTTGGGATTCTTGCTCGACTAGCGGTATCGTAGTCCCGGTGAGATAGTTAAGCAAGTTCAAACTTGTTTTACTATCACAAGAAAATGGACTCCCCGACAGGTACTCGGCTGGACATCCTGGAATTACTGCTGAAGCGGGAGCTTAGCTCTCAGGCCCTGGCAGATAGTCTGAGGGTGAGCCCGGCCGCCGTCCGGCAGCATCTGGGAACCCTCGAGGCCCTCGGACTCGTCAACCGGCGCAAGCTCGTGACCCAGCCGAGCCGGCCGACCTATCTCTACCGGGTGTCACCGCAGGGCATGCGG
>DATFAJ010000614.1:0-12403 GCA_035254745.1 Candidatus Methylomirabilota bacterium
CGCCAAGCGCGCGCTGGTGGAGCCCAACCTGCGCCTCGTGGTCTCGATCGCCCGGCGCTACGCGGGCGGGGCCCTCACCCTGCTCGACCTCGTCCAGGAGGGCAACATCGGGCTGATGAAGGCGGTGGAGCGCTTCGACTATCACCGCGGCTTCAAGTTCTCCACCTACGCGACGTGGTGGATCCGGCAGGCGATCGGGCGCGCGCTCGCCGACCAGGCGCGGACGATTCGCATGCCGGTGCACATCGTCGAGACCATGCACCGGCTCATGCGCGAGCGCCACGCCTTCCAGGCCGAGCACCAGCGTGAGCCCACCGTCGAGGAGCTGGCCCGCCGCGCCGGCCTGCCCGAGAAGACGGTGCGCCTGGTGGATCGCAGCGCGGTGAGCCCGGTCTCCCTCGACGCCCCGATCGGCCAGGACTCGACGCTCGGCGAGTTCGTGCGAGACCGCATCACGCCCTCACCGGAGGAGACGATCCTGCGCGACGACCTGTCCCGGCGGCTCGAAGCCGCGCTGGAGGGCCTGCCCGCCCGCGAGCGGGAGGTGCTGCGCCTGCGCTTCGGCCTGGACGGGCAGGAGGCGCTGACCCTCGAGGAGGCGGGGGCGCGCTTCGGTGTCACGCGCGAGCGCGCCCGTCAGCTCGAGGTGCAGGCCCTGCGCCGGCTCGGCCGCTCGCTCGCGGGCGAGGCGACCGCCGGCGTCTGACTCAGCGCCCCTCGCGGGCCGGACCGCGCTCGTGGCCGTCGCCGCCCTGGGGCGGCGCGGGCTTCGCTCGCGGCTCCGGCGCGCGGGGCGCCGGTCGCTGCTCCGCCCGGCCGGGATAGAGCCGGTTGGCCGGCTCGCCCGGGAGCTTGCGCGGCTGCGCCTGGGGGGGCGGCGCGGCCCGTGGCGGAGCGGCCGCGGGCCGCTCGACCGCGCCCGGGCGCGCGGACGGGCCGGGCGTCTCGCGAGAGCGCGTCGGTTCCGGCGCGCGTCCCGGCGCGGGGGCGGCCGGGGCACGAGAGGGCTCCGGGCCGCGCCGTGCCTCCGGGGCCCGCGGGGCCTGGCCCTGCGGCGCGCGTGCGGCGTCCGGGGGCGTCGGCGCCTGCGGCCCGCGGGCGGGCTCGGGCGCGCGGGGCTCGGCCTTCGGCCCGTCGGAGCGCCTCGCGGCGGGCGGGGCGGGTGGAGTCCCGTCGGGCCGGCGGCTGGTGTCGAAGCGCGGCGCCTGCGGGGGCCGCGCCCGCTCGAGCCGGCTCTCGCCGAAGGGCGGGCGCGCCCCCGCCGCGCCGGCCTCGCCCGCGCGCGGGGCGGGCACGATGCGCGGCGCCGGGCCGCGGCCCTCGGCCGCCTGCGGCAGGGCGCGGGTCACCGGCGCGCGGGTGGCGGTCGTCGGGCGCGCCAGCACGCTCTCGGGCGGACGGATTCCGCGGCCGCTCGCCGCCGCGAAGCTCGCCCGGTCCGGCTGGAGGTCGACGCGTCCGTGCACCGGCTCGAGCCGGTGCGTGTCGACCTGCCGGATGCGGGCCTCGCCAACCGGCCCGCGCCCGAAGCGATCCGGGCGCACCGCGACCACCGCGTTCTGCACGCTCACGTTCCGGTAGACCGTGATGTTCCGCACGTTCACGACGGTGGTGCGGTTGACCACCACGTTGTTCACGATGCGGGGCCCGCCCCAGCCGCCCCACCACGCGTGGCCCACGAAGCCCGGGCGGCCCCACCACGGCACGCACGGCTCGCCCCAGCCGAGCGCCACCCAGCTCACGAACGGCGCGCCGATGGCCACGCGCACGCCGGGCGCCCCGAAGAAGGCGACCAGCGCGGGCGCGTACACCGGACGCACGATGACCGGGCCGGGCGCCCACGCCCAGACGCGATCGAGGTGGACCCAGCGGCCGTAGTGATACGGCGCCCAGCCCCACGGCGCGATGTCGACCCAGCTCCAGCCGAACCGGAGGTCCCACACCCAGCGTCCGGTGGTATAGGGGGCCCAGTCGGCCGCGACGCCCTCCGGCACCCACACCGAGCCGTACTCGGGCACGACGCGCCAGGCGCCGTGCTGGTCGAGATCGTCCACCCCGGACACGCCGGCCGGCACGTAGCGCGCGCTCACCGTGTCGATGAGGGCCTCGGTGCGCGCGTAGTTCCAGCGGTCCCACACGTCGAGCTCGGGGGCCACGAAGGTCTGCACCGGCGCGGGTCCGCTGCCGGTCACCACCACCTGCTCGCTCGTGGCGATGGAGACTGCCTGACCGCCGGCCGGGGTCATCGTCGCGACGCCGCCGCGCCGGGTGACGAACGACGTGCGGTCGGGCGCGACGTCGACGCGGTAGTAGCCCGCCCGCTCGATCGTGAACGCGGCGCCGGGCGTGTCGACCTCGACGGTCCGGCCCCCGTCGAGCGCGCGCAGGTCCAGGGAGACGTGGCCGGCCGCGACCTTGAGCTGGAGGAAGTCGGGCTCGTGGTTCTCCAGGCCGAGCTGGCTGTCGCCCCACGCCCGCACGAAGTTGCGCGCCTCGATCTGGATCTCGAGGTTGCCGCGGTTGCCGGTGTAGAGCTGATCGCCCGGTGCGAGCGGCGTGTTGACCTGCGCGGGCGCCCAGTCGTCGCCCCCGGGCCGCCAGAAGGACACGTCGCCGTCCGCGTAGCTGAGCCGCGGCGGCGTCGGGGCGGCGCCCTCCGGCTGATCCGGCGCGGGCTGTCCGTCGTCGTCGGCGGCGGGTGGCGCGCCCGCGGGCGGTGGCGGGGGACCGGCGGGGGTGTCGGCCGCCCAGGTCAGCGGGGCGCTCCCCACGAGCAGCGTGAGCGCCAGCAGGGTCGCGATCGATCGCCTGAGCGTCGTCATCGGGTGGCCTCCGTGGGCGTCATCGGGCCGGGCGCGCCGGCGCCGGAGGAGACGGCACCTGGTGCCCCTTCGCGTACATGCACTGCACGTAGGCGTTGTCGTAGCGGCGCTGCACCTCCCACGCCGGGGCGTCCATGAACGCGCCCTTGACCTGCTGGGCCGCCCACTGACGGCAGACGGTCACGTCGGCCTGGAACTGCTCGAAGGGCTTGCCCTCGCCGGGGAGCACCAGCACGCTCGGCCCCCGCGGCGCGGTCGCGCAGCCCGCCCCCAGCATCGTCGCCGCCGCCACCACCGCCATGCCCCACCGTACGCGCATCACCGCCTCCAGGTTCAGGGATTCATGTCGTCAGACGAGGGCCGTCCCGGCCACATTCGGGGGAAGAAATTTCCGCGGCCCGCGTAAACGGCCGCCCGCGCGGCCGCGTCCAACCGG
The DNA here is from genome assembly GCA_035254745.1 of Candidatus Methylomirabilota bacterium. Lineage (GTDB taxonomy): Bacteria > Methylomirabilota > Methylomirabilia > Rokubacteriales > CSP1-6 > CAMLFJ01. The sequence goes on from DATFAJ010000614.1 coordinate 3,259, forward strand.
TCGGCCCGGAAGGCCTCAGGCGCCGAGGGCGCGCCGCATCCGCTCGAGCCCTTCGGTCAGGAGCGCGCGTGGCGTGCCGAAGTTGAGGCGCACGAAGCCCTGGCCGCCGGCCCCGAAGAGGGCCCCGTCGTTGAGGGCCACCTTCGCACGCTCCAGGAAGAAGGTGAAGGGGTCGGCCGCGGCCGGTCCCGCGCCCCGACAGTCGAGCCACGCGAGGTAGGTGCCCTCGGGGGCCACCATCGAGACGCCGGGGAGATGTCGTCGTACGTAGTCGATCAGGAAGTCCCGGTTGCCCTCGAGGTAGCGCATCAGCTCGTCGAGCCACTCCTGACCGTCGCGATAGGCGGCCAGCGCGGCGGCGTAGCCCAGGATGTTGACCGAGGCCTGCACGTAGTCGCCGCGCGCGGCCATGAACCGCTCGCGCAGCGAGGCGTCCGGGATCACCGCGACCGAGACCTTGAGGCCGGCCAGGTTGAAGGTCTTGCTGGGCGCCATCAGGGTGATGGTGCGCCGCTCGATCTCGGGCGCGAGCGAGGCGATCGGGACGTGACGCTGCCCGGAGAAGAGCAGGTCGCAGTGGATCTCGTCGGCGATGATCGGGACGTCGCGCTCGAGGCAGATCTGCGCCATCCCGGCGAGCTCCTCGCGCGTGAAGACGCGGCCGACCGGGTTGTGGGGGTTGCAGAGGATGAACGCGCGCGTGCGTGGGTGGATCGCGGCGCGAACGGTGTCGAGATCGGCCACGTAGCGGCCGTCCCGCTCGCGACCGAGCGGGGCCCCGTCGCGGCTGAGCCCGTGGTTGGTCGGCGACCGGAGGATCGGCGGGTAGACCGGGAGCTGCATCAGCAGGCCGTCGCCGGGCGCGGTGAGCGCGTGACAGGCCACGTTGAGGCCGGGGATCACGCCCGGGATCAGCACCAGGGCCTCCGGCCCGATCGTCCAGCCGTAGCGCTTCTGCACGCGATCGACGAAGACCTCGGCGAACTCCGGTCCCTCGAAGCCGTAGCCGTACACGCCGTGCTCGACGCGCTCCCGCAGCGCCCGCACCACCGGCTCGGGCGAGGCGAAGTCCATGTCCGCCACCCAGAGCGGCAGGACGTCGGCGGGATACTTGCGCCACTTGTTGCTGTTGGTGGGACGGCGCTCGATGACGCGGTCGAAGTCGTAGGGCATGGGGGTCACCGGGGGGAAGCGTTGCCCCTCACCGCGTTGCCCCTCACCCTGCCCTCTCCCCAGGGGGGAGAGGGTGTGCGATGTCCCTCTCCCCGAACGGGAGAGGGCAGGGTGAGGGGAGAACTCAACGTGGAGAGACTAGAGACAGGACTCGAAGAGGCCGGCCGCGCCCTGGCCGCCGCCGATGCACATGGTCACGACGCCGTAGCGCGCCTTGCGCCGCAGCATCTCGTTGGCGATGGTGCCGACCATCCGCGAGCCGGTCATGCCGAACGGGTGGCCGATCGAGATCGAGCCGCCGTTCGGGTTGAGCTTCTCCATCGGGATGCCCAGCTTGTCGCGGCAGTAGACGACCTGCGAGGCGAAGGCCTCGTTCAGCTCCCACACGCCGATGTCGTCCATCTTGAGGCCGGTGCGCTTGAGCAGCTTCGGGATCGCGTAGATCGGCCCGATGCCCATCTCGTCCGGCTCGCAGCCGGCCACCGCGAAGCCGCGGAAGATCAGCTTGGGCTTGATGCCGAGGGCCTTCGCCCGGTCCGCCGACATCAGGAGCGTCGCGGAGGCGCCGTCGGAGAGCTGCGAGGAGTTGCCCGCGGTGACGGTGCCCTTGCCGCTGGTCTTGTCGAAGTGCGGCTGGAGCGACAGGAGGCCCTCGAGCGTGGTGTCGGGACGGTTGCACTCGTCCTTCTCCACGTAGAAGTCCTCCTTGCCGGTGATCTCGCCCGTCTTCTTGTCCACGATGCCGCGGACGACCTGGAGCGGGGCGAGCTCTTCCTTGAAGAAGCCCTCCTGCTGGGCCCGCGCGGTGCGCTGCTGGCTCACCAGCGAGTACTCGTCCTGCGCCTGGCGGGTGATGTTGTAGCGCTTGGCCACCACCTCGGCGGTGTCGCCCATCACCATGTAGATGCCGGGCTTCTTGTCCTTCACCCACGGGTTCGGATCGCCGTCGCGCTTCATCATGCTGATGGACTCGAGGCCGCCGCCGATGGCCGCGTCCGCGCCGCCCAGGATGATCTGGTGGGCGGCCATCGCGATGGCCTGGAGCCCCGACGAGCAGAACCGGTTGACCGTCGTGCCCGCGATCGAGACGGGCAGGCCCGCCCGGACCAGCGCCACGCGCGCGACGTTGTTGCCCTGCGCGCCGTTGGGCTGGGCGCAGCCCAGGATCACGTCCTCGATCTCGGCGGGATCGAGCTGCGGGGCCTTGCCGAGGACGTCCTTGATGCAGTGGGCGGCCAGGTCATCCGGGCGGGTGATGTTGAACGACCCGCGATGGGACTTGGCGAGCGGGGTGCGGGAGCTGGCGACGACGACAGCCTCTCTCATGGGGGCTCCTTTCTCAGGGGGAGGAAGACTGCCCGCGAGTATACCTCAGCGCTGCGCCGTGGGCACCCACGCCGTGGTGCGGCCCCCGACCGTCTCGTGACGGATGTGCTCGCCCCGCACGGTGGTGGCGGGCGGGCCGCCGCGGCGGTGGCCCCAGCGCCGGTGGAAGAGCCACCAGCGCGGGAATCGGTCGCTGTCGGAGCCGGCGCGCACCGCTCCGCCGATCACGGAGCGGATCTTCGCGCGCAGCCGCGCGGCCTCCGCCGCGGACAGGGTGCTGGCCCGGCGCTTGGGGGCGATGCCCGCCTGGTAGAGCACCTCGTCGGCGATCCAGTTGCCGATCCCCGCCGCGAAGGACTGGTCGAGCAGCACCGCCTTGATCGGCGACTTCCGCTCCCGCAGCATCGCGTACAGGCGCGCCGCCGTCGGCAGCGCCCGCCAGGCGTCGAACCCGAGGATGCTGATCGGCGGCTCGGTGGCCGGATCCCGGCGTAGCCGGATGCGGCCGAGCCGCCGGCCGTCGGCGAGGGCGAGCTCGCCGCCGCCCGCGAAGCGCAGGTGCAGCTTGGTGAAGCGCGGCGGCCAGTCGGATCGGCTCGCGTTCCCGTCCGACACTAGGCGCACCGCCCGTTCCGCCGCCACCGCCGCGCGGCGCGCTGCGCCGCCCGCGGTCGCTCGGGGGACAGCCGCGCGGCGCGCAGCGCCGCCCGCGGTCGCTCGGGGGACATGAATGCCGCCGGTCATGCCGAAGTGCAGGCACGGCCACGGCCGCCGGTCCAGCTCGAGCCAGAGGTGCTTGCCGTGGCGACGTACCGCCTTCACCCGACGGCCGACGAGGGCGCGCCGGAACCGGGCGGGCGCGACGCCCTCGAAGACGATCGGGTCGTCCGCCACGTGGGCCTCGACGATGCGGCGCCCCGCCGCGACCTTGTGCACGGCGCGGCGCGCCGCCTCGACCTCCGGAAGCTCGGGCATGGGCCGGGGCGCGGGTGCTCAGCCCTCGCCGAGCTGCGGCGCGGCCCCGCCGTCGATCACGATGGTCTCGCCGTTCATGAACGAGGACGCGGCGGACGCGAGGAAGATGCAGGGATAGGCGATCTCCTCGACCTTGCCCCACCGGCCCATGCCCACGCGGGCCGCCACCGTGTCGTAGGCCTTCTTGGCGGCCGCCGGGTCCTGCTTGGTGAGCACGCCCAGGTAGCCCTCGGTCTCCACCGGGCCCGGGGCGATGCAGTTCACCCGGATGCCCCTGCGGCCCCACGCCATGCCGAGCTCGCGGGTGAAGTTGATCACCGCGGCCTTGGAGGCCCCGTAGTGCGCCATCATGGTCGAGCCGTAGACGCCCGCGATCGACGAGATGTTGATGATGACGCCGCCGGAAGGCTGGTCCATCATCTGCTTGCCCGCCCACTTGCAGCCGAAGAAGGTGCCGTTGAGGTTGATGCCGACCACCGTGTTCCAGCCGTTGGCCGAGATGTCCTCGACCTTGGCGCGGAACGACGCGCCCGCGTTGTTGACCATGACGTCGAGGCGGCCCATCTCCTTCACGGTGCGCTCGACCAGCGCCTTGACCTGATCCTCCTGCCGGACGTCGAGGGCCATGCAGAACGAGCGGCGGCCCAACTTCTGGATCTCGGCAGTGACCGGCTCGAGATTCTCGAGCTTGCGGCTCGCGATCACCACGTCGGCGCCCGCGCGGGCGAACTCGAGCGCGATCGACTTCCCGATGCCGACTCCGCCTCCGGTGACGATCGCGACCTTGTCTTCGATGGAGAACGGCGACGCAGCCATGGCTCCTCCAGGCACCCTCTCCCCTCAGGGGAGAGGGTCGGGGTGAGGGGTTCGTGGTTAGGGGTGGTTCTCTGAGACCGCGCGGATTATACCCAGTCGGGGGGCGGCGCGCTCTCGAAGACCACGCGCGCGCCGGTCACCGGGTGGGTGAAGCCGAGCCGCGTCGCGTGCAGGCAGAGCCGGCCTGCTCCGCTCCGCGGCCCGCCGTGGGTCACGTCGCCGACGATCGGCCAGCCCGATTCCGCGAGCTGCACGCGGATCTGGTGCCGCCGTCCCGTGCCGAGGTGCAGCTCGAGCAGGCTGCCCTCCCGGCGCGCCGCGAGGACGCGGTAGTGGGTGATCGCGACGCGGCCCCGCTCGGCGGACCGCACCCGGAGCATCCGGTCCTCCGCGAGGCGGCTCTCGAGCGTGCCCTGGTCGCGGGGCGGGCGGCCCTCGACCAGCGCGCGGTACACGCGCTCGACGCTCCGGGCCTCGAACTGAGCCTGGAGCGCGCGCTTCGCCGCCTCGGACTTGGCGAACACCAGCAGGCCCGAGGTCTCGCGGTCGAGCCGGTGAACGATGAAGGGGCGCTCGCCCTTGGCGGCCAGGTAGTCCCAGAGCAGGCGATAGGCGGTGCGCTCGCGCTCCCGGTCGGTGGCGATGGTGAGCAGGCCCGCGGGCTTGACCACGACGACGATCGCGTCGTCCTCGTGCACGAGGGCGAGCTCGCGCGGGAACGGCGCGCTCCGCCGCCCGCCGAGCGCGACCACCGCGTCGGGCCCGATCTCGAGGCGCCCGTCCCGGCACGCGCGCCCGTCGACGGTCACCCGGCCGGTCGCGAGCCACTGCTTGAGGCTCCGGCCGGAGGCCTGGGGGTAGAGCGCGCGGAGCCGCTCGGCGAGGGTCACTCGCCGCGCAGCACGCCGAGCGGCCGCCGCCCCAGCAGCCGCCGCGTGCCGAGGATTCCCACCAGCAGCGCGAGGCCGGTGGCCGCGAGCGCGCCCGCGAGCAGGGTGCCGGGCGCCCACTGCCACGGCACGTCGAAGGCCCAGCGGAGCACCGCCCAGGCGAGCGCGGCGGCGAGCACGCCACCCGCGATCCCGGCCGCGGCCCCGAGCAGCGCGTACTCGACCGCGAACACGCGCGAGACGAAGCCGCGGGTGGCGCCGAGCGTTTTCAGGATCACCGACTGGTAGAGGCGCTGCCTGCGGGTGATGGCGAGCGCGCCCGCCATCACGACGAGGCCCGCCCCGATGCTGAAGGCCGCCATCACCCGCACCGCGAGCGCGATCTGGTCGAGGACCGCGGTCACCCGCTCGAGCACCTCGCGGACCGGGATCGCGGTGACGTTGGGGAAGGCGGCCACCACCGCGGACTGGAGCGGCGCCTCGCGCTCGGCCCGGGCCCGCACGGTGGCGATGAAGGTGGTGGGCGCGCCCTCGAGCGCGCCGGGCGAGAAGATCACGAAGAAGTTGGAGGTGAGGCTGCGCCAGTCCACGTGCCGGAGGCTCGTGATCCGGGCCGTCACCGGCACGCCCTGGATGTCGAAGGTCAGCGTGTCCCCGAGCCCGACGCCGAGCTCGTGGGCGATCTCCTCCTCGACCGAGATCAGGGGCTCGCGGGCGGCCTCGGCGGCCGTCCACCAGCGTCCCGCCACGAGCCGGTTGTGCCCGGGCGGCTCCGCGGCCCACGTGAGCACGTACTCGCGCGTGAGGGCCCAGGTGTCCTCCCGACGCGTCTTGCCGCTCGGCGCGGGCGCCGCGCCGTTGACCGCGGCGAGCCGGGAGCGCACCACCGGGGTCAGCGCCGCGGGCGCGTCGGCGCCCTGGTCGGCCACGAGGGCGGCGAACGGCGCGGCCTGGTCGGGCTGGATGTCGATGAAGAAGAACGCGGGCGCCTCGCCCGGTCGGGAGTCGACGAGCTGGGAGCGGAGATTCCGCTCGAGCAGCGCGATCGAGACGACGAGCATCACGGCCAGGCCGAGCGACACCAGCACCGGCCCGGCGTGGCTACCCGGCCGGTGCAGGTTGGCCGCGCCCTGCTTCCAGGCGGGCGCGTGCCAGCGGACGCGGCGGGCCAGCGCGATCACGCCGCGCGCGCCCAGCGCCAGGAGCAGCAGCGCGCCGCCGAGGCCGCCCGCGAACAGCGCGCCGATCTTCCAGGAGCCCGCCTGCCAGAGCGCCAGCGCGGCCAGCCCGCCCGCGATCGGGACCGCGGCCGCCCACGGTCGGCGGCCGAGGAGCCGCGGCTCGACCTCGTGGCGGAGGATCAGCGCGGGCGGCACGCGCCGGATCTGGAGCAGCGGCCAGAGCGCGTAGAGCAGGGTCACGCCCACGCCCATCGCCACGCCGGCCAGCACCGCGCGGGGAGAGAAGGACAGCTGGAGCTCGATCGGCAGCAGCCGCGCCAGGATCGGCGCGAGCAGCGGCTGGATCAGGCTGCCGAGGAGCGCGCCGGCCAGGCTGCCGCCCAGGCCCAGCAGCGCGGTCTGGAGCAGGTAGGCCGAGAGCAGCGGCCGCCAGCCGGCGCCGAGCGCCTTCATGATCGCGATGGTGGGGAGCTTCTCCTTCACGAAGGCGCTCACGCTCACCGCGACCCCGATCCCGCCGACCATGAGGGCGACCAGGCCCGTGAGCCCGAGGTACATCGTGAGCTGGTCCCAGAACCGGCGCAGGCCCGGCTGCGCCTGCGCGTAGGTGGTCACGCGCTGGGCCACGGGCAGGGTCGCGGCGAGCCGGTCGCGGAACGCGGTCGCGTCCGCGCCTTCGGGCAGACGGAAGAGGGTGCGGTAGCGCACGCGGCTGCCGGGACGGACGAGTCCGGTGCGATCCAGGTCGGCGGCGGCGATCAGCACGCGGGGGCCGAGCGAGAACACGCCGACCGCGCGGTCCGGCTCCCTCACGATGACGCCCGAGACGGTCAGCTCGGCCCGGCCCACCCGGAATCGATCACCGACCCGCAGGCCCAGGCGGGCGAGCAGGGAATCGTGCACGCGGGCGCGACCCCCGCCGATCAGGCTGTCGAGCGGTCGATCGGGATCCGTCGCCAGGACGCCGTAGAGCGGGTAGCCCGGCTCCACCGCCTTCAGCTCGACGAGCTGGGTCAGCGAGGCTCCCGCCTGGGCCATGGCCACCAGCTCGCGCATCCGCGTGACCGCGGCGCGGCCGTCGGCGGACCCCACCGCGAGGCCGGCCGCGCCCTCGGGGGGTGGCTGCGCGGCGCGGATCTCGACGTCGCCGCCCATCAGCGACTTCGCCGACCGCGCCACGGTCCGCTCCAGGCTGTCCGCGAAGCTGCCGACCCCCACCAGCGCGCTCACCCCGAGCGTGATGCAGGCGAGGAAGTAGCCGAAGTGACGCCGGGCGCCGCGGCTCTCGCGCCAGGCGAGCGCCAGGACGAAGCGGCTCACTCGTCGCTCACGATGCGGCCGTCCCGCAGGGTGACGACCCGGTCGGCGTGGGCCGCGAGGGCCGCGTCGTGGGTCACCAGCACCAGGGTGCTGCCGAGACGCCGGTTGGCGCCGACCAGCAGGTCGATGATCTGCTTGCCGGTCGCGGAGTCGAGGTTGCCGGTCGGCTCGTCGGCCAGGAGGAGCGGCGGGCGCCGAGCCAGCGCCCGCGCCACCGCCACCCGCTGCTGCTCACCGCCCGAGAGCTGCACCGGGTAGTGATGGGCCCGCTCGGCCAGCCCCACCTCGGCGAGGAGCGCTCCCGCGCGCGCGGTGGCGTCGGCCTGGCCGGCCAGCTCGAGGGGCACCGCCACGTTCTCCTGCGCGGTGAGGGTCGGGATCAGGTGGAAGGACTGGAAGACATAGCCCACGTGATCGCGCCGGAAGCGCGCGAGGGCGTCCTCGTCGAGGTCGGTGATCGCGACGCCGGCCACCTCGATCCGCCCGCTCGTCGGCTGGTCGAGCCCCGCGATGAGCCCGAGCAGGGTGGACTTGCCGCTGCCGGACGGCCCCGCGATGGCGAGGAACTGCCCGGCCGGCACCTGCAGCGACACGTCGGTGAGCACGTCGACGGCGCGCCCGCCGCTCGTGAGACGCATGGACAGTGAACGGACGCGAATCATGGTCGCGTCCATACTACACGCCGGAGGAGAGCGGCGTGACGCGGCGAGGTCGGGCGACGAGCCTAGGACGGGACCCGGTCGGCCGGCCGCGTGCGCATCCGGGTGCCGAGCAGGACCGAGAGGCGGATCTCCTCGGGCGCGAGGTTCGCGGGAAAGAAGACCCCGCTGATGCGCGCTTCGTGGAGGCTCGCCCCGTGCAGGTCGGCCTCGGAGAGGTCGAGGCCCCGCAGGTCGGCGTTTCGCAGATAGGCCCCGCGCAGGTCGGCCCGCGTGAGGCTTGCCCGTCGCAGGTCGGCCATGCGCAGGTCCGCGTTGGCGAGCTGGGGGGGCGTCCCCTTGGCCTGGGCGTTGAACTCGTCCCAGTTCTCCTCGCGGATCAGGCGGAGCCAGTCGAACTTCGCGACGTTGGTCACGGGAAGCGTCCCCTGTTCCTGACATCGGCTCTCGCGGGCCCGGACTTGAGGGCCTCGTCGCGCCCGGCGCGGAGCTAGCGGGGGGGCGCGCGGAACGGGGCGGCGAGTGGCTCGCCCACGAAGACTCCCTGGCCGGGCCAGGCGACGCTCTTCCAGTAGGCCTCGATCAGGCGTTCCCCGCGCGCGTAGCGGGCGATCACCACCGCCGGCTGCGGAAACTTCGTCTGGAAGTTGCACGGCTCGGTCACCGCGCCGTAGCTGGCGGTCGCACCCGCGTCCAGCCAGCGCAGCACGCTCATCTGGTCGTGACCGGTCAGGATGCCTCCGGCGGACGTGAGGTGATCCGCGATGGCCCCGGGCAGGAAGCGGAGCGTGTCGAGCCCGCGCAC